>JBMTCI010000183.1:0-3311 GCA_049430745.1 Luteolibacter sp.
GCGCCGCTCACATCGACGTGGTAGCTCGCGTACTTCGCAAACACCCGCAACTCAAGCTCGTCGTCGATCCCGTCATGATCGCTTCCACTGGCGATCCCTTGCTCGAACCCGATGCGATTGACGCCTACCGCGAACTACTCTTTCCCCTCGCCTCGCTCATCACCCCCAACCTCCACGAAGCCCAGGCTTTGCTCGGCAAACCCATCATCCACGAATCCGAACTCGATGCCGCCGCCATCGAGCTTCAACAAAAATACAAAACTGCCATTCTGCTGAAAGGCGGTCACCTCGATCACCCCGAATGCATCGATGCCCTCGCCGATGCCAACGGCATTCAACGCTTCAGCTCACCCCGCCTCGCCGTTCAAGCCTCCCACGGCACCGGCTGCACGCTTTCGGCCGCCATTACCGCCGGACTTGCTCACGGCATGCCAATGTCTGCCGCGATCTCCAACGCCAAAAATTACCTCAACGAAACGCTGAGGCAATCCTACCAGTTTCAATCACCCAAAGGCGAAACTATTCACGCGCTGAATCAGGGAACGGATTTTGAGGAGTGAGCGGTCAAGCGACTGACTTATTACTCCCCCTCAATCCTCCTCGTCCTTCGCGCCCTTCACTCGGACCTTGCCGCGGAGTTTCGCTTCGATGAAGGCGTCGATGTCGCCATCCATGACCCCTTGGATGTTGTTGGTCTCCTCACCCGTGCGGAGGTCGAGCACCTTTTGGTAAGGTTGAAACACATAGGAGCGGATCTGATTGCCCCATGAGACATCGCCCTTTTCGCCGTAGGCGCGTTCGGACTCGGCCTTTTGTTTGTCCTCCTCGATCGTGTGGAGCTTGGCCTTGAGGATTTCGAAAGCGAGTTCGCGGTTCTGACCCTGAGTACGCGCGGCGGTGGAGCGGATGAGAATGCCGGTGGGAAGGTGACGCAGCAGCACGGCGGTCTCGACCTTGTTCACATTCTGACCACCCTTACCGCCGGAACGAGTGGTGGTGATTTCCACATCCTTGTCGTTGATCTCGATGTTGATCTCTTTGGAAATTTCCGGTGTGGCATCGATCGACGCAAACGAGGTGTGGCGTTTTGCGTTCGAGTCGAAGGGCGAGATCCGCACGAGGCGGTGGACGCCGCGTTCGTTTTTGAGAAAACCGTAAGCGTAATCGCCCGTGATCTTGAGCGTCGCGGTGCGCAGTCCAGCTTCATCGCCGTCCTGCCAATCGAGCGTCTCGACCGTATAACCCTTGCTCTCGGCCCAGCGGGTGTACATGCGGTGAAGCATCTGCGCCCAATCGCAGGCCTCAGTACCACCAGCGCCGGCAGAGATAACTAAGAAACACGGCGAGATGTCGCTCGGCTTGTCGAGCAGCGTGAGCAATTCGAAGGAACGCAGATCGGCCTCAAGTTTTTTCGCATTCTCGATCGCCTCGCGTGCGAGGTCGGCATCGTCGAATTCCTTTGCGAGGTTGATCCCTTCCTCAATGTCGCCGCTGCGCGATTCGAGTTTCAAAAAAGCCTCGAGTTTTTTCTTCAACCCGGCTGCTTTGGATGAAATCGACTTGGCCTTTTCCGCATCGTTCCAGAACTCAGGCGCGCCCATCGCCTCCTCGAGCGTTTGAATTTCGTTTTCGAGAGCAGGGATGTCAAAGATACCTCCTGAGTTTCGAGAGGCGGCTTTTCAAGCCGTCCAAATCGAGCGCCAGGAGGTCAGCGGTAGGAAGTGAGGACATGGGCGGGCACGGAGGAAAAGCCATGCGGGCCACGCTGGCAAGAAGGAACCGATGCTGGATTCAGCGCAAGAGCGCCTGGAGCTCGTGAGTCTGACGCCACGGCAGAATGAAGGGGCTGTTGTAGCCGAGCAAACGATAGCCGCTGGCCTTGAGACCTTGCGCGGCGAGCGCCTCGTCGATGGCTTTGCGGGCACGCGCGATCGAGGATTTGCTGCGAAGACCCTGCCACGCATAGCTCAAGGCTTCCTGTGCGGGCACATCGCGCACGACAACCGATTCGCCATCGTTGCCAGTTTGGCCGACCTTGGTGTTCTGATAGAGAAAGGCCATTTCCTCCATCTGCATGGCGTTGTTTTCACCTTCACGCATCTTCATCTCCACAGGCGCGGTCATCGGAATGCCCTTGCTTTTGATGTGAGAAAAAAGCGTGCGAAAACTGCTGTTGGATTTTTGGCTGACCGTGAAGGCCGCGCGGTAGTCGGGATAAGTTTTGCGCGTGACCTGTTTGTAAGGCCCAGGCTCGGGCCAACCTTTGGGCAGAGGCGCTTCGCTGATGTATCGCGATGACCCCGCTTGTTTGGCCGATGCCTCATCAGCTGCCGCTATGCCAGCGGTGGTGATCAAACACAGCAGGGCGCGTAAAACATATTTCATCCACCCAATATCGGCGGCATGTTGGCCAAGGCAAGTTGAAAGCCGCGTAAGTGCTGCCAGGGAATCCGCGGCAAGTTCGGACAAACTACCGTTGCTCCGATCAAGGCCTGGCGGGGTTCGCCTGCCGAACCTCCACGGCCCCTGACAGCGCCGAGAGCCAAGCCCAGCCACGCGACTTGCGCAAATCTTTTATCCGCATCAATCGCCAAGCAACGTGCTGCGCGTGAAAAGCGGCAGCACATGAATGCCGCGCGCCTCGATGGCCTGACGTCCGCCTTCCTCGCGATCGACGAGCACGATGCAGAACGCCACCTTGCCGCCTTCGCGCTCGATGGCATCGATCGCCTTGAGCGTCGAGCCACCGGTGGTGATGACATCATCGACGACGATCACCGTGTTGCCGGATTGGAAATTGCCTTCGATTTGTTTTCCCGCGCCATGACCCTTCGGCTCCTTGCGGACGGTGAAAACCTGCAGTGCCTCGTCCGGATGCTTCGCGGCAGAGGTCATGCCGATCGCAAGTGAAATAGGATCCGCGCCGAGGGTCATGCCGCCGATGGCATCGATCTTAAGATGCTCGGAATGGATTTTCGAGCGCACTGCGTGCCAGCCGAGGTCACCGATCAGATTGGCGCCGAACGGATCGAGCGCCGTGACGCGGCAATCGATGTAGAGGTCGCTTTGTTTGCCGGAGGCTAGGGTGAAGTTACCCGTGCGGACGGATTTTTTCAACAGAAGGGCTTTGAGCGCGGCAGTGGTTTGAAGCATGCGTGAATGATGAAAAGTCAGGACCGATGCGGCAAGACCGGATGACACATGGCGGGTCATTTTGTGCAAAAAGCGATTTCACTCTTTGACCTCGTGCACGATCCGATCCAGATTGGATATCGATGTC
This sequence comes from Luteolibacter sp., assembly GCA_049430745.1. GTDB lineage: Bacteria > Verrucomicrobiota > Verrucomicrobiia > Verrucomicrobiales > Akkermansiaceae > Luteolibacter. The sequence continues at coordinate 3,281 of JBMTCI010000183.1, forward strand.
CCCGCTCGAAGCCCTGGTCGCGCTCAACATG
>JBMTCI010000184.1:0-3293 GCA_049430745.1 Luteolibacter sp.
TCGATGTCATTGCCCCAGACGCTCTCGTCGTTGCCTGCATCCTTGTAGTCCGATGTGTTAAAGCTGTCACCGCCTGCTTCGCCGTAAATCGTTTGCAACTGCAAACGTCCTTGGAGAGAGAAGTCCTGAAGGATCGGATTGTTGTCATCCTTGTAGAGTTTGAAGGCCGACCAGGCTTGATCTAGGGGAGTGTCGCCGCTGAGCTTGCCGACCAGCAGGCCGGTGGCGCTGTCGCTTGCTTGGGCCGATGCTCCACAGAGCAGAGCGGAGGCAATCAGGGTGTTTTGAAGTTTCTTCATGGCTTTGGTTTGTTGGTATGGTTTGTTGGCAACCGCGCTGATCTGGTCGCTCGGATCCCTGTGGGAAGAAGCTAACATGTGATCTGGTGCGGCGTGCACGGGCAAACGCGTAACCGCCTGGGCAGCATTCGCGGAAGCAATGCTTTGTGACAAAGTTGTCACATCGGCTGAGTGGCGCTATCCGGGGGCTTTGCGAGTCAATTCAGCCTTGATTTGACAGGGATCTGCACAATGGTAGTGCTCGCAAACCGCTGAAACGCGGCATCGGCCATTGTGATTTCCCGAGATTGAAAGCTTCCAACGACTCCATTCATGCAAAGCTCCCACATCCTCCACGACTTTGATCAGGCAATCACATCCCTGCGCGCCGAAGTGATCTCAATGGCCGGCAAGGCCCGTCACAACCTTGAGCGGGCGATTCGCGCGTTATTGCAACGCAACACCGAACTGGCCAACGCGGTGATCGCCGACGATGACGAGGTCGACGAACACGAGCGTCACATCGACAAGCTCGGCATGGAGATGCTGGTGCGCTTTCATCCGATGGCGAGCGATCTGCGTCTGGTTCTTTCGTCGATGAAAATTTCGATGAACCTCGAGCGCATTTCGGATCACGCGACCAACATCGCAAAGCGCGCGAAAAAAATCAGCTCAGCCCAAGAGCTTCAGGAATCAAACCTCATCGAACCGATCTACACGATGGCCGATCAATTGCTACGCGATGCGATCGCTTCCTACTCGGAGCGTGATGCAGAGCTTGGCGCTTCATTGCATGCTCGCGACAAAGAACTCGACCGCGTTTACAAGGAAGCATCCGCGACGCTGACCTCGCGCATTGAGCAATCGGCGGGACGCAGCGAGGATTATCTGCACCTGATTCTCGTTCTTCGCTCGCTCGAGCGCATCGGCGATCTCGCGGTGAATGTCGGAGAGGACACAGTGTTTCTCGGCACGGCGCGTGATGTGCGACATGAAGCGGATCGCAGCCTGAGCTGAAACGAGAGGAACTCATTCCTCAAGCCTGCGTCATGGTTTTGTCGCACAGAGCATTTTGCTTTTCGAGGAGGCTCGCGTAAAAATCGGCGCGTTGTGGTTCAAGGCGACTTCCCTCCTGCACCGGACTGCAATGCTGAGCAAGTTCATCGAGCGATGAGCCAGGCATGGCCGCATGCAAGGCTTGGATCGCGGCGCCAAGCGCGGCCCCTTCGGCGCTCTCCATCGTGACGACTGGATAGCCAAACACATCGGCGAGGATTTGACGCCAAACCGGGCTCTGACTGCCACCGCCAGTGAGGCGGATTTCCGAGGGCTTGAGTCCGAGGGATTCCATGCGGCGAAGACCATAGGACATGCCAAGGGTCACCCCCTCCATCGCCGCGCGTGCCATGTGGGCGGGCGTGAGATTGGAAGTCGTCATGCCATGCAGCACACCGCAGCCATGGGGCAGATTCGGTGTGCGCTCGCCTTGCAAGTAGGGAAGGAAAAGAAGTCCATCGGCGCCGGGAGCCACACTCGAGATTTGAGCATCCATCGTGGCATGATCCCAACCAAAGAGTTTGCGAAACGCCTCGGTGGCGACAGTCACATTCATGGTGCAGAGCAGAGGCATCCAGTGGTCGGCGCTGTCGCAAAAGGCGGCGATCTCGCCTTGCGGGTCGATGACCGGTTGATCGGCGCAGGCGAAAATCGTGCCGCTGGTTCCGAGGCTGGCGGTGACAATTCCCGAGCGGGTGTTTCCCGTGCCGATGGCGGCCATCATGTTGTCGCCACCACCAGATGAAACAATGATATTGGAGGTTAGCCCCCACTCCGCCGCGAGTTCGGCGCGAAGCATTCCTGCGGGTTCCAACGAAGAACCGAGTGGTGGCAGCATGTCGGTGAGACGAGCATCGATGACATCACAAATTTTTTTGCTCCATGAGCGTGAGCGCACATCCATCAGGGCTGTGCCCGAGGCATCACCGAATTCCATGCGCAGCGAACCAGTGAGCTTGAGGTTGAGAAAATCATGCGGCAGCGCGACATGGGCGAGTCGGGCAAAATTTTCCGGCTCGTTTTGTTTCAACCAAAGAATTTTTGGCGCGGTGAATCCTGGCAGGATGTCGTTGCCGGCGAGCTCGATGGTCTTTTCACGCCCGCCGAGTCGCGCGCGCATTTCATCGCATTGCGATGCGGTCGAGGTGTCGCACCAAAGTTTTGCGGGACGTATGACTTCAAAATTCGCATCAAGCGGCACGAAGCCGTGTTGCTGACCCGAGACGCCGATCGCGCCGATCTCGGATTTTCTCGACCCGAGATCGGACAGCACTTGGGAAACCGTCTCGCGCAAGGCATCCCACCACATACTCGGATCCTGCTCGGCATGACCGGGCGGCAGACCTTCGATGAGTCCGTACGGCTTGCTGGCAGAGCTCAGAATTTTTCCCGAATCGCCATCGAGCGCGACGGTTTTCAGGCTCTGTGTGCCGCAATCGATGCCGAGCGTGATCACAGGAGTTCGTTGACGATGTTTTCGAGGTATTCCTGGCCACCGCTTGAGAGGCTCGGCGCAGCTTGCGTGAGCGCGATCTTTTCGAGTTCGGCAAAACTGGTTTTTCCCGCGAGCACTTTTTTGCCGAGGTCGGAATCCCAACTCGAGTAACGGTTTTTGACAAATTCACCAATGCGTCCGTCGGCACGGATCGCGGCGGCAATTTTCAATCCGCGTGCGAAGGCATCCATGCCGCCGATGTGCGCATGGAAAAGGTCGACGGGATCGTGCGACTCGCGGCGACGCTTGGCGTCGAAGTTCAATCCGCCTTTGGTGAATCCGCCCATGCCGAGAATGACGAGCATGACCTCGGTCGCGAGGCGGATGTCGGTCGGGAACTGGTCGGTGTCCCAGCCGATGAGTTCATCGCCGCGGTTGGCATCGACCGAGCCGAGCTTGCCAGCATTCGCGGCAACAGTGAGCTCGTGGCGCATCGTGTGGCCGGCGAGGGTGGCGTGGTTGGT
>JBMTCI010000185.1:0-3282 GCA_049430745.1 Luteolibacter sp.
CAGAACTTTTCGATCTCGGCGTGCTTCACATCCGCCGTGTGCTGAGTGGAAATCACAACATTGACGATGCGCGTTGGACGCCCATCGACATACTCAACCGACACCTGCGACTTAGCATCGGGACGCAGCCACTTGACCTTATTGCTCTTGCGGATGCGAGTCAGCTCGCGACCGAGGCGGTGTGCGTACATGATTGGCGCGGGCATGAGCTCAGGCGTTTCATCGCAGGCATAACCAAACATGATGCCTTGGTCGCCCGCGCCTTGCTCGGAGGTCTTCTTGCCGTCGGCTTTTTTGGCATCCACGCCCTGCGCGATGTCAGTGGACTGGCTGGTCAGGTAATTGTTGATGAACAATGTGTCGGCATGAAAGACATCATCGTCATTGACATAACCAATGCCGGCGACCGCGTCGCGGATGACCTTCTCAAGATTGATCACCGAACCAACGGGCTTATTGCCAATCTTGGGAATGGTGATCTCACCCCCGACCACAACCATGTTGCTCTTCACAAAGGTTTCGCAGGCCACGCGGCTCTTAGGATCCACGCTGAGGCAGGCATCGAGAATAGCATCGGAAATGGTGTCGCAAACTTTGTCTGGATGACCTTCGCCAACGGATTCGGAGGAAAAAATGTAGGTGCTCATAGGTGTTTTGAATTTTCGTATCGTCAAATCGTGATGCGTTGATACAAAGGAGCCCGAATGAAGTCAATGCTGAAATCGCTGAAGCTGCTGGCCGACCCTACGCGCCTGCGGATCTTGATGCTGGTCGATGCCGAGGCCCTTTCGGTGGCTGACCTGCAGGAGATCCTAGGCATGGGCCAAAGCCGGATCTCGACCCAGCTTTCCCAACTCAAGACCGCCGGCCTTGTGAGCGACGAGCGCAGCGGCAAGCACAACATGTATTCCTGCTCGGCCGATCGCAGCCTCATGGAGTTTGCTCGCATCGCCGCCGATGAAGTGTCTGAAGTCGCGCAAGACAAGGCCGCGCTTCGCCACCTGCTTCGCAAACGCAAGGACAGCGCGCGCGCTTACTTCGACGAGCTTGCGGGGCGCTTCGGCAAAGACTATGTCCCCGGCCGCTCATGGAAGGCGCTCGCCGAGGCGCTCATCAAAGTACTCAACTACAAGACCGTCGCCGACCTTGGCGCAGGTGAAGGCACGCTTTCGCAACTGCTCGCTCAACGCGCCGAAAAAGTCATCGCCGTCGACCTCTCACCCAAGATGGTCGAGTACGGACAAAAACTCGCCATCGAGAACGGACTTACCAACCTTGAGTACCGCCTTGGCGATCTCGAAGAACCACCGATTCGCGATCGCTCGGTCGATCTTGCGATTTTCAGTCAGGCCCTTCACCACGCCGAACACCCGCAGCGCGCCATCGACGCCGCTTACCGCATGCTCAAATCAGGCGGACGCCTCATCGTGCTCGATCTCGTGCAACACCAGTTCGAAGAAGCACGCGAACTTTACGGCGACCGCTGGCTCGGATTTCCCGAAGGCACGCTCGCCCGCATGCTCGAGCGCGCGGGCTTCGATCAAATCGAAACCATCGTCGCCGACCGCGAATCGATTGCACCCCATTTCCAAACCCTCCTCGCCATCGGCGTAAAGTAAGGATCCTCACATACGTCGCGGACGCAAGGACATGCACCAGCGCATGAGGCTCATCGGCATCAACGAAAAAACCCACGCGGCTATGGTCGTTCTGCGACCCGGAAAAACCCGCGCACGACCGCGCTCCAGTGCCTCGAAGGCCTCGGCCACGACCCGCTGCTTGTCGATGTAAAAGATCTCGCGCGAAGGCATACCCGCCTGCCCCTCACTCCTTCGCGCTACCAAGCCAAAACCCGTGTGCACCGGCCCCGGGCACAACGCTAGCACTTCAACGCCATGCTCCTTGAGCTCGATACGCAAGGCCTCGGAGAAGCTCGTCACGCAGGCCTTGCTCGCCGCGTACACCGCAAAGTCAGGGATTGGCAAAACACTCGCGAGCGAACTCACATTGATCACCGCAGCACGCTCCAGACTGATCATCCCTGGCACCAAGGCATGCGTGAGATGCATCAGGGCCTCGATGTTGACTCTTAGGATTGCCTGAAGTTTCTCCCAATCGGCCGAGTGAAATTCACCGTTGTCGCCGAGGCCAGCGTTGTTGATGAGCATATCGGGCACCAACCCACGCTCATTCAGATCGGCGATCAATCCCTTGCGCTGATCCGCACACGCAAGATCCGCCACCAACACATCGATCTCGCAGGCAAACTTCTGGCCGATCCGATTGGCAAGGTCCTCAAGTAAATCCCCTCGCCTCGCCACCAACAGCAAGCGGTCAACCCTCGGCGCTAGCTGCCACGCAAATTCTTCACCCAAGCCAGATGATGCTCCCGTGACCAAAGCACATGCGTATCGCTGCTCATTTTCCATGGCCCATGCCTATGGCAAAAATGCCGTTGAGGCAAAGAAGAGTTAGGGCTGATTGTCAAGCTAGGGCCACGTGGCCTCACGACGCCGATTTGATCGCCGCAGGACGCATGCGGTCTGAGCCAGACCACGCTACCTGAAGAAGCCGTTTCTCCCGAGCTTCTCTTGCCTCTTGAATCTCCCCCCGCATTGGGCATTGATGTTCCCCTAAAAAGCTGATAGTTATGGTGATCGACGCATTTTGCCGACCATGGAAGCGGAAACCCTCATCGATCACGGCGCACCCGTTCAGCAATTCTCGGTCATGCTGCCGAATCGTGCCGGCGCACTTGCCGCCTTGGTAAAATTGCTCCGCGCCTCGGCGATCGAAGTGATCGGCCTAAGCGTGCAGGACTCGCGTGACGCCACAGTCGCACGCCTGGTGGTTTCCGATCCAGACACGACCGAGCAATTGTTCATGGAAAAGGGCATCCCGCACACCAGCTGTGAACTGGTGGTGATCGCCATGCGCGAGTCCGGCCCAGGTCTTTTGCAATGCCTCGACACATTGATGATCGCCGAGACAAACATCGACTTTGCCTACGCGCTCATGCCCGGACCAAAGGGGCACTCGATGCTTGCGATGCATGTCGAGGATTACGAATTTGCCATCGCCATCCTCCATCAAAGCGGATTCAAACTGCTCTATCAGGAAGACCTGAGCCGCTGAGTTTGCTCAAAGCGTACCAAAGCGCTTCTCGAGCATGCCGCGCCTGAATGAGAAGATTCTTTCAAGCTTTGGCTTTACGAATAGCACATGGCCGATCGCGCCGAACGGTCCGAAGGGCAGGCCGTAGTGAACCTTGTCGCGCATCAA
>JBMTCI010000186.1:0-3265 GCA_049430745.1 Luteolibacter sp.
CCAATGGCGCTCTTGATGCGACCATCCTCGCCATCGCCTGCCTCGGTCACGCCAAGGTGGATCGGATAGTTCCAGTCGGGGCCTTCGGCATGAAGCCTTGCGACGAGCAGGCGGTAGGCCTCGATCATCACTTTCGGGTTCGAGGCCTTCATCGAAAACACCATGTCGTGGTAATTGTGATCGCGAGCAATGCGGGCAAATTCCAACGCGCTTTCCACCATGCCAAGCGGCGTGTCACCATAGCGGTTCATGATGCGATCCGACAGCGATCCGTGATTGGTGCCGATGCGCATTGCCCTTCCATGGCCCTTGCAAAATTTCACCAGCGGCGAAAATTCCGCGCGGATGCGCTCAAGTTCTTCCTCGTACTGCGCGTCAGTGTACTCGCGGATTTCGAACTTCTTCTTGTCGGCGTAATTGCCGGGGTTCACGCGGATTTTTTCCACCCACTTGGCAGCCTCCAGCGCGGCATCGGGCTTGAAATGGATATCGGCCACCAGCGGCACTTGGCATCCGGCAGCACGCACTTCGCGGGCAATGTTCTCGAGATTGGCAGCGTAAATTCTCGTTTGTGCCGTAATCCGCACAATTTCGCAGCCAGCTTCGGCAAGCGCGAGCACCTCGGCGACGCAGGCCGGCGTGTCGCGGGTGTCGGAGGTGATCATCGACTGCACGCGGATCGGATTCGAGCCACCGATGCCGACATTTCCGACCATCACCTCGCGGGTCAAACGGCGTTGATAGCGGAGCAGGTCCGGGCAGTAGCTCAAGGGCGCGGGCGAATTCATCGTCGGGAGAGCTATAAGCCAGAAATTCGGCTTCGGCAACGCCGCCTTGAGGGCACGCCAGGCGACCTGTACGACCTGCCACCGCATTGACACGCGCGGCGACGATCGCCATCGTCCGCGCATGCCGCACGCAACGTCGCAACCATCCTCCAGCGGGAAGGTTCCGGCATTCACCATCGCACTCTGCGGGCTCGCTCTGATGGCCATCGCCCAGCTGCTCGTCGCCGGCATGGCCTTGGCAACGCGCTTCGAGGAATCGCAAAAAGTCAAAATCGTCGAAAAAACCGTAGCGAGACCCGTGGTCGTGAGAGTGCCCGAAGCGACGCCCGTCGCGCCACCTGTGGCAGTGGTTCAGCCCCCCACCCCGCCGCCTGCTTGGCAACCCCCGCCCGAACCTCCGCGACGACCCGATCCCACGCCAGTGAGCGCACCCGAGATCGCCGACCCGAGGGCGGAAAAACTTTATCGCGAAGCCGGCGAGGCACGCGTCGCGGGCGACATGGGCAAGGCCATCGTCAAGCTCGAGGAAGCCGCCATGCAATCCCCCGAAAGCCCAAGCATCCGCTACGAACTCGGCCTCGTTCACGAGCAAATGGGCGTCTACGACACCGCGACCTCGCACTACCAAAAGATCTTCGAAATGGGCATTTCCCAAGCGGGAAAATACTACGAACTCGCAGCAAAAAAATTGCGCGACGGCTTCGACAAACCCGATGCGATGCTTGGCAAACTCTCTCTCGGCCGCGTGCGGATTTTCAAAAACCCCAATTACGAAAGTGGCGAGCAGGTCGTTCTCACAATTCCCGTGCAAAAGGCCCCCACCGAGGAAATCGACATCTCAGAGCTCGCGGTCTCGGTGATGTTTTTCAACCGCAACAGCAAGGGCGAGATCGTTCAGCTCGAGGACAACTCGTGGGTCAACCAGTTTTGGAACACCCTGCCCTTCGATTGGGTCGGCGGCGAGGAATCACTGCGCATGATCTACACGATTCCCAAGGCCGGCGGTGTCGGCGACCCGCTTTTTGGCGCGGTGACCTATTACGGGCAAACCGTCTCACTGATCTACAAGGGCGAAACCATGGCCGTTCAGGCTTGGCCCAGTGACCTATACGCCCGCATGCCGCGCGGAGGCCCCAGCGATGGCGGGTCCATGCCGCCAGAATTTCAGGACACGCTGCCGCCCGATTTCAACCCCGACGCCCCACTCCTGCCCCCGCTCCCGGAAAATTGAGACGCGAAACAATCCCACCCTTTACAAGCCCCGTATTCCCTGCCACACACCGCCCAATTTAGCCGCCAACGCAAGGCAGCCCACCCGCACCGACCATGCCCAAAGACACCTCGATCCGCAAAATTCTCGTCATCGGTTCCGGCCCGATCGTCATCGGCCAAGGCTGTGAGTTCGACTACTCCGGCGTTCAAGCCTGCAAGGCGCTCAAGGAAGAAGGCTACGAGGTTATTTTGGTGAACTCCAATCCGGCGACCATCATGACCGATCCGGAGTTTGCGCATCGCACTTACATCGAGCCGATCACTCCTGAGGTCGTCGAAAAAATCATCATCCGCGAGAAACCCGATGCCTTGCTGCCGACTCTCGGCGGCCAGACCGCGCTCAACACCTCAATGTCGCTCTTCAAGTCCGGCACACTCGACAAGCACAAGGTGCGCATGATCGGTGCCAATGCCGATGCGATCGACAAGGGCGAAGACCGTCAGCGTTTCAAAGAAGCAATGCTGAAGATCGGCCTCGACCTGCCACTTTCGGGCACTGCCCACACGATGGAAGAAGCGCGCAAGGTCGCGGAAGAAATCGGCCGTTTCCCACTCATCATCCGCCCAGCCTTTACGCTCGGCGGTCAGGGCGGCGGCATCGCATACAACCGCGAGGAGTTTGAGGAAATCATCACGCGCGGACTCGACCTCTCGCCAGTTTCCGAGGTCCTCATCGAAGAGTCATTGCTCGGTTGGAAGGAATTCGAAATGGAGGTCATGCGCGACCGCAAGGACAACTGCGTGGTGATCTGCTCGATCGAAAACCTCGATCCGATGGGCGTGCACACAGGCGACTCGATCACCGTCGCGCCGATTCAAACCCTCACCGATAGAGAGTATCAAATCATGCGCGACGCGTCATTTGCGGTCATCCGCGAAATCGGCGTCGAGACTGGCGGATCCAACATCCAGTTTGCAACTGACCCGAAGACCGGACGCATGATCGTCATCGAGATGAACCCGCGCGTTTCCCGCTCGTCGGCGCTCGCCTCGAAGGCCACCGGGTTCCCGATCGCGAAAATCGCCGCGAAGCTTGCCGTCGGTTACACGCTCGACGAACTGCCCAACGACATCACGCGCGAAACACCTGCCTCGTTCGAGCCGACCATTGATTATGTGGTCACCAAGATCCCGCGATTCACTTTCGAGAAATTCCCCACCGCCAACCCGGTGCTCACGACTTCGATGAAGTCGGTCGGCGAAGC
>JBMTCI010000187.1:0-3264 GCA_049430745.1 Luteolibacter sp.
AAAATACCCATCACCACCCGCCTCGTGGTCGCCGGATTTCCGCTTCCGAAATTTCGCGCACTTTGAAACCGAGTTGCTTGGTTACGCCGCCGATTTTTTCAACTCGCCCGATCGCTACCACGCCTGCGCAAAAGCGGTCTTCGAGGATGCCCTTACACGCAATGTCCGATATATCGAAACAAGCTTTGCTTCGGGCTGCATCGATTTTCTCAACCTCGATGGTCATGCCGTTTGTGATGCGATTCGCGCGGCAGTGCCCAACGGGCTTGAAGTACGAATCTTCCTTGGCATTCATCACGATGGTTACACAGAAAAAATGTCGAGTGTGCTCGAGGACGCTCTCTCATGGGCAAACCTAGACGGCATCGACCTTCACGGAGCCGAAGATGTGCCGATGGGTGATTGGGCGCCCGCTTATTGGCAGCGCGCCCGCGATGCGGGAAAATTCACCAAGGCCCACGCTGGAGAATTCATGGGACCCGATTTCATCCGCTACGCGGTCGAGACCCTCGGCGTCAATCGCATCGAACATGGCACCCGATCGATCGAAGATGCGTCATTGATTTCACTGCTTCGCGATCGAAGTGTGACACTCGACATGTGCCCGATCAGTAACTTGAAGCTCGGCGTGGTTGCCACCGCGCAAGACCATCCGATTCACCAACTGCTGGATGCCGGTATCAACTGCACGGTCAGCACCGACGACCCAATCAGCTTCGGCAATCATATCGAGGACGAATACCAGCTGCTCGCCGAGGAACTCGGATTTTCTGATCACGAACTCGCCGAAGTCGCTAAAAACGGCTTCAAAATCGCCCTCGCCCCACCCACTTGGTGCGAGGAACAGATTCGCGAAATTGACCGCCTAGTCGGCTGAAATTTGCCCAAAAATTCGGTCAAATCCCGTGCACGGACACATTTTCCCGAAATCCTCTTTTTTCGGATTGCCACCGGCGACAAATCCCCCCAGTCTCCCGCCCCCGCGAATTTCTAACTCCTCAACCGCGATGTCCAAGCACAACAGCCTCAAGTCCAACGCCTCAGTCGGCGGCAAACGCTCCGTTCTCAAGCGCTTCGAACGCGTCAAGCTCCTCAAAGAACGCGGCGATTGGAAGTCCGGCCGCTCTCCCATCGGCCTGCCCAAGACCAAGCACGAGGGTTGATCCAACCCCTGCCATTCCCTTTTCAATGCGCGGAGCCCTGCGGGTCCCGCGCATTTTCGCATGAACCCACGGCGCCATGAACGAAGGCACACGCCTCAACAAATTTCTCGCCTCCTGCGCCATCGGCTCGCGTCGCAAATGCGATGAACTGATCCAAGCCGGCCGCGTGGAGGTCAATGGCAATCCCTGCCTCAACATGGGCACCCGCGTCGGCCCCAACGATCATGTCCGCGTCGATGGCAAACGCGTCACGCCGAAGGAAACGATCACCGTCGCCTTCAACAAACCCCGCGGCTACGTTTGCACGCGCGAAGACGAACTCGGACGCGACACGATCTACTCGCTGCTTCCGCAGTCGATGCGATCACTCCACCATGTGGGCCGCCTCGACCGCGATTCGGAGGGCCTACTGATTCTCACCAACGACGGCGACCTTTCGCAGCGTCTGATGCACCCGTCGAAGTCGGTGGAAAAGGAATATCTCGTCACATCCAATCAAGCCTTCGAAAACGCTCACCTCGATCAGTTTCTCGAAGGCGTCTACACTCCCGAAGGCAAGCTCAAGGCCAAGTCGATCGAGCGCCTTTCACCACGCCGTCTCAGCATGGTCCTCGACCACGGTGCCAAGCGCCAGATTCGCGTGATGTTCGACACGCTCGGCTACCAAGTCACCAAGCTGCTGCGCGTGCGCATCGGCAAGCTGTGGCTCGGTGACCTTGAGCCAGGCCGCTGGGCGATTCTCAACCAGTTGGAAATCAAAATGCTGCTTGGTGAAGCAGGTGCTGAAACACCACAGAGCGGCCGCGCCGATGCTTCAAAAAAAGGCAGCAGCAAGCGCTCGTGACCGCTTGCCGAGTGCAGCATGATGCCCTAGCCTAAGCGGCACGAGGCTGCAAGCCTCCGCTCGATGATCCCAAAGCCATGAGTTCGAAAAAATCCGCCAAACCCAAAGCCAAGGAGCCAGTACACCTTCCAAGCAAAGAATTTTCCTCCAAGGCCCGCATCCCGTCGATGGCGGCTTACAAAAAACTCTACAAGGAGTCGATCGACCAGCCTGCGAAATTTTGGGCACGCGAAGCCAAGGAACTCGATTGGCGCAAAAAATGGGACAAGGTGCTCGACTGGAAACCTCCATTCGCAAAGTGGTTCACGGGCGGGAAACTGAATGTTTGCGAAAATTGCGTCGATCGTCATGCGAAAGGCCCCCGCGCCAACAAGGCGGCGATCATTTGGGAAGGCGAACCCGGCGACAAACGCGTCATCACCTACGCGCAACTTCATCGCGATGTCTGCCGCTTCGCAAATGTGCTGGAGCAACAAGGAGTGAAGGCAGGCGACCGCGTGCTGATTTATTTGCCGATGATTCCCGAGGCGGTTGTTTCGATGCTTGCCTGCGCCCGCATTGGTGCCGTCCACACGGTGGTCTTTGGCGGATTTGCCTCGGAAGCAATTGTCGATCGCCTCGAAGACTCTGGTGCCAGCATGGTCATCACCGCCGATGGCGGATGGCGTCGCGGCAAGGTCGTCGCACTCAAACCCGCCGTCGACGAAGCACTCAAAAAATACAAGGGCGTCAAAAGCGTCATCGTGGTCAACCGCTGCAACAACCCGGTCACCATGCAAGCCAAGCGCGACGCATGGTGGCACGAGGAAACGGCAAAAGTTTCCGCCAAGCACACCGCCAAGGCCTTCGACTCGGAGCATCCGCTCTTCGTGCTCTACACCTCTGGATCCACCGGCAAACCCAAAGGCATCCTCCACAGTTCCGGCGGCTATCTCACCGGCACTTACTCGACCACGAAGTACGTCTTTGATATGCGTGACGAGGATGTCTATTGGTGCACCGCCGATGTCGGCTGGATCACCGGTCATTCTTACATCGTCTATGGACCCCTCGCCAATGGCGCCACGCAAGTGATGTATGAGGGCGCACCGAATTTCCCCGACTTCGGTCGCTTTTGGAAAATTATCGAGGAGTACGGCGTCACAATTTTTTACACCGCGCCCACCGCCATTCGGGCCTTCATCAAGGCAGGCAACCAATTCCCCGAGGCTCACGACCTCTCGTCGCTTCGCCTCCTCGGCTCCGTCGGCGAACCGA
>JBMTCI010000188.1:0-3241 GCA_049430745.1 Luteolibacter sp.
GCCGCGCCGATTTGCTCTGAAGCAGGAAATCCTCGTGGATGAAATTCATGCGATGGGTGGGTTTTGAAATTTGTGTCCAATAACCGACAAAAAACCTAAGACACAACAACTCAGCGGACCACGCGGGCGCCGCCGCCTTTCATCAATTTTTCGACTTCCTTCCGGGTCGCCATTGATGTGTCGCCGGGAGTGGTCGAGGCAAGTGCGCCGTGGGCTGCACCGTAATCGACTGCCGATTGCGGGTCATTGTGTTCGAGAAATCCAAAGCAAAGCCCGCTCGCGAAGCTGTCCCCGCCGCCGACGCGGTCGAGGATGTCGAGTTCGGGATACTGACGGCTTTCGAAAAATTTTCCGTCATGCCAGCAGATCGCGCTCCAGTCGTTGCGCGAAGCGGTGATCACGCGGCGCAGCGTGGTGGCCGCGACCTTGAAGTTCGGATACTCCTTCACCGCGGTTTCGATCATGCGCTTGAACGCATCGGTTTCGATCGTGCTGAGGTTGTGGTCGACGCCCTCGACTTCAAAGCCGAGCGATGCGGTGAAATCCTCCTCATTGCCGATCATCACATCGACGTGCTTGGCGATCTCGCGGTTCACCTCGCGGGCCTTGGCCTGGCCGCCAATCGACTTCCAAAGGGACGGACGGTAGTTGAGATCGTAGCTGACGATCGTGCCGTGTTTTTTGGCGGCCTTGACCGCCTCGATGGTGAGTTGGGCGGTGGATTCCGAAAGCGCAGCGAAGATGCCGCCGGTGTGAAACCAGCGCGCGCCGAGTTTGCCGAAGATGTGATCCCAGTCGTAGTCACCGGGCTTAAGTTGTGATGCTGCGGTGTTGCCCCGGTCGGGATTGCCCACCGCGCCGCGAATGCCGAAGCCGCGCTCGGTGAAGTTGAGTCCGTTGCGCACGGTGCGCCCGATGCCATCGTCGTCGCTCCACTTGATGAAATCCGTGTCGACGCCACCCTGCATGATGAAGTCCTCAATGAGGTGACCGATCTCATTGTCGACGAGTGCGGTGCAGACCGCGGTGCGCAGTCCGAAGCATTTGCGCAATCCACGCGAGGTGTTGTACTCGCCGCCGCCTTCCCATGCGTTGAATTGGCGAGCGGTGCGGATGCGACCTTCGCCGGGATCGAGACGCAGCATGACCTCGCCGAGCGAAATTTGATCGTAGCGGCAAGTGGACGGATCGCGAAGTTTGAGAGACATGTGGGAGTGGGTTGTTAAACGATGATGGATTTGAAATCGGCGGTTTTCCAAGCAGTTTCGCCGAGTTCATCGGTGATGTGCGCAAACCCCTCGATTTCCGCCCGCGTGAAAAGCAATCCGCCATGCAGGTCGGTGAGCTTTGCGGCGTCCGCTTCAAATTGACCGGGCAGGACGCAGTTCTCGTTGCCATGACCGAAGATGTCATCGAGGCAGGCCTTGAGGTTTTCCCCCTGCGATCGACCGAATGCGTAATCGTTTCCGCGAAGCGCTTCGGGGTGGATGCATTGGAAAAAGAAGGTCGAGCCGCGCTTGTCATCTTTGGCGCCCCGACTTGTGCCGCGAATCGACGGCAGGGATCCGCCAATCATCGCGGCGTAAATTTCATCGATGAGTCCAAGTCCGTAACCTTTGTGAGCGCCGAAGGGGAGCAGTGCATTGGCCTTGTGCGGATCGGTGGTGGGTTGACCTTGCGCATCGACCGCCCAGCCGGGTGAAAGCTCGCGACCTTCCCTTGCAAATTGCTGCACGCGTCCCATTGCGACAACGGAGGTGGCCCAGTCCATCACGATGGGAAATCCGACCGCATCTTGCGTCGGAAATCCCCACGAGTGTGGGTTGGTGCCCATGGTGGGAGTTTTTCCTCCAAAGGGAACCACCTCGGAGGTGGAAGAAGTGCAATTTGTGTATGCGATGTAGCCCTTGAGTGCGGCGTCGATCACATAACCACCACCCCAAAGGTAATGCGTGGCATTGTCGACACTCACGGTGCCGACGCCGAACTGATCAGCCAGCTCCATGCATCGCTGCATGGCCTTGTAGGCGACGGCCTGCCCTAGTTTCTTGTGACCGTCCCAAATTTCGGCGGCGGCAAAGCGGGTTGGTAGGACTTCGATTTCTGCGCCAGGCACCCATTGGCCGATTTTTGAACCGAAGAGATCGTCGAGGTGCAAGGCCTTGAGCGCGTTATGCGTGCGGATGCCGTGACGCGATGCACTGTGGCAAAAGCGTGAGGCATCATTGGCCTCGTCCTTGCTGTAGCCGCGTTGGAGATAGGCTCGGCGGACCAGTCCGTCGTGAAGATCGGCTGGCACGACAAAGAATTCGTTGCCTGTGTTCATGGTTTGGAAATTTCGTTGGCTTGCGCGAGTGCCGGGCGTCCTGCCAGCACTTGGATCATGTTTTGCACCGCCATCGTGGCCTGACGCGCCACATTTTCATGAGTACGCGAACCAATGTGCGGAGTGATGATCACGCGCGGTGCGCTGAGCAGCGGATGATCCGCAGGTGGTGGCTCGACATCGACCACATCGGCGGCGTAGGCGGCAATCGCGCCCGAGTGGAGCGCCTCAATCAATGCCTGAGTATCGATCAACTCGCCGCGTGCGCAGTTGATGAGAAAGAGTCCGGGTTTGGCGAGTGCGAGGCGGCGGGCGTCGACCATGTGACGCGTCTGCGGCGTGAGCTTGGTGTTGAGCGAAATGATGTCGGCTTCGCGAAACAGGTCATCGAGCGTCTCACTGCGTTGAATGCCATGGGCTTTGGCAAACTCATCGTCCCAGTGATTGCCAAATCCAATCACGGTCATGCCAAATGCCCGCGCGCGTGTGGCCACCTCGCGACCGATGCGGCCAAGGCCGACGATGCCGAGGGTCTTGCTGTGGAGTTCATGACCCGTGATGCGTTTCCAGTTTCCTTCGCGCACGAGGTTGGCTTCCTCGACGAGTCGACGGCACGCGGCGAGCATGAGTGCGAAGGTGTGCTCTGCTACGGTGGTGTGGTTGACCCCGGGACAGAAGGTGACGGGAATCTTCAGTTCGGTGGCTGCGGCAACATCGACCTTGTCGAGTCCGATGCCATATTTCGAAATCATCTTGAGTCGAGGCAGCGATTTTTCGAGCACCTTGCGGGTGATGGCATCGTCGCCGCAAAGGAAGGCATCGAAATCGCCTGCGAGTTCAAGCATCCTCGCTTCCGGCAATGGACCGCGTTCGCGGACGATTTCAAATCCGGTTTGTTCAAGCAGTTCGTGGTGT
>JBMTCI010000189.1:0-3226 GCA_049430745.1 Luteolibacter sp.
GGCAAAACCGCAGGCAAGGATCAAGCGGTCGAGAAAACCACTTACCCCTCGGTCATCGGCCTCGAGGCCTCGCGCAAAGAGGCAGCAAAGCTCACCAAGGCAGCAATGGATTCTCTGAAGCCACTTGGCAAAGGTGCCTCAAGGCTTCAGGAAATCGCCGCTCACATGCTCGAGCGCGAGTATTGAGATTGCGACAGGAGCTTACGCGACGAGGGATTTCAGTCGTCGGCAAACTTCCTCAACATTCGCGCGGGAGTTGAACGCCGAGATGCGGAAATAACCTTCTCCCGCAGAGCCGAAACCAGAGCCGGGAGTGATCACGACTTGGGCTTCGTTGAGCATTTTGTCGAACATGTCCCACGAGCTGAGGCCTTTCGGGCAACCGACCCAGACATAGGGAGCGTTCACTCCACCAAAGACTGGAAGCCCAGCCGCAGTGGCTGCCTCACGAAGGAGTTTGGCATTGCCCATGTAGTGCTCGATGAGCGCGGCGACCTGCTTTTTGCCTTCTTCGGAAAAGACGGCAGCCGCAGCCTTTTGCACCGGATAGCTGGCACCATTGAACTTCGTGCTGTGACGACGGCTCCAAAGTTGATGGAGAGGAACGCGACTACCATCGGCCGCTCTGCCGGTGACACTTTTCGGGATGACGACATACGCGCAGCGCACGCCAGTGAAGCCACCATTTTTCGAAAACGAACGGAATTCGATCGCGCAGTCGCAAGCACCATCGACTTCAAAGATCGAGCGAGGGATGGCCGGATCTTGGATGAAAGCCTCGTAGGCGGCATCGAATAGAATGATCGCGTCGTTTTGCTTTGCGTACTTCACCCAGGCTTCGAGCTGCGCGCGCGTGGCGACGGCACCGGTCGGATTGTTGGGAAAGCAGAGATAGATGATATCGGCTTTCTGTGCAGGCACATCGGCGACAAATCCATTGGCCGCGTTGCACTCGAGATAAAGCAGACCCGCGTAGGCACCTTTTTCATCGGCATCGCCCGTATTGCCGGCCATCACATTGGTGTCGACATAGACGGGATAAACCGGGTCGGTGATGGCGATGGTGTTGCCATGGCCAAAGATGTCGAGGATGTTGCCCGTGTCGCATTTTGAGCCGTCGGAAATGAAAACTTCATCGGCCGAGATGCCGAGATTTGCAAACTGATTGTCGACGATGGCCTGACGAAGAAATTCATAACCCTGCTCTGGGCCGTAGCCTTTGAAACTTTCGCGGCTGGCCATTTCATCCACTCCCTCGTGCATCGCTTTCACGCAAGCGGGTGGCAAAGGCTCGGTCACGTCACCAATGCCGCAGCGAATGATGCGGGCCGCGAGTTCCGGGTGTGCCTCGCCGTATGCTTTCACGCGGCGAGCGATTTCGGGAAAGAGGTAACCTGCCTTGAGCTTGAGGAAGTTGGAATTGATGGCTGCCATGACAGCGCTGGCTTAACCGCGCACATGCCGCCGCGCAAGGCCCTTGTGGACGAAATTCATGCCCAATACACTTGTGCGCGCGACTAGCGGCCAGGCATTTGAGAATACGACCTCAATCACCAATGCGTCGCATCACGGAAAAGACGCAGGCGCTCGGCGAGATCAGCTGACGACAAGGATTCGAGGCGGCGCGTCGAGAATGCCTCGCAGGTGAATGACGCAAGCATCGAGCCTTGCACCACCGCTTGGCGCAACAATGACGGATCATAGGATCGCTTGCCGCTGGCGCCGAGAAAGCCAGCCATCGCACCAAGGAATGTGTCGCCCGCACCGGTTGGATCGGCAACGGTCTCAAGCGGCCATGCGCTTGCGCGGAAAATTTCAGGCGCTCCGCCACCATTGGCAGAGAACAACATCGCGCCAAATTCGCCGAGTTTGACCGCAACATGACGAGGACCTTTGTCGAGCAGCATGCGTCCGGCCTTGACGAGATTGTGCGTGCCCGCGAGTTCGCGAGCCTCGCCTTCGTTGAGCACAAAAAGATCGAGATGCGGCAACACATCGTGCAAGCGCTCGTTGGCGATGTTGATCCAAAGATCCATCGTGTCCGCGATCACAAATGGTTTTTCTTCGGGCGATTTCCCCTTCTCCATCTGACCGAGCATTTCCAATTGGTTGTCTGGCGACATGTTGGCGAGCACGACGATGTCGGCGGCTCGGATTTCGTCCGGAATGCGGACCTGCCAGTTTTCCAAAACATTGAGGCCGACACGGTGGGTCGTGCGTTCGTTCATGTTGGTGTGGTATTCGCCCGACCAAGTAAACGACTCGTGCGGCGAACGCTCCACACCCTTCAGACACACGCCGCGGCCTTCGAGCATGTCGAGATGCTGTTGCGGGAAATCATGACCGATGATGCCGACCAACGAAACTGGCTGCGTGAAAAACGATGCTGCAAGCGCCGCGTAAGCTGCCGAGCCTCCGAGCAAATGGGTGGCTTCCGCATCAGGTGTTTTCACATGGTCGATGGCAATCGTGCCGCCGATGACGATTTTAGGTTTTGCGTTGGACATGGTGGTGTAAGAAAGATGGAGGCATTTGCTAACGCCAACTTCCCAAAGATTCAGAATCGGATCGCCTAGGTCAAATGGATACGCGATTCATGATCATTTGGCGGACTTGCAAAGTCGCGGATTCGACATCCTCTGCTGTGAGGAGGTCGGAGACGATCACCACGCGCTGCGCGCCGGCCTCAAGCACCTCGGCCAAATTGCCCCTTTTGATGCCCCCAATGCAAAAGGCGGGAATCTTGGAGCCGACCTCGCTTTGCATGGCAATGATATCAGCAAGCCCGATGCCGGGTCGACCAAGTTTGGTAGGGGTGGGAAAGAGCGGACCAAAGCCGATGTAATCGAAGCCCTCGTCAAGGGCCGCGCGAGCTTGGGCAAGCGAGTGTGTTGAGCGACCAATGATTTTTCCTGAACCGACTATCTCACGCGCTGCCGCCAAAGTCCCATCATCCTGACCAATGTGCACGCCATCGGCATCGAGCTCGGCGGCAAGCTCGGGATGATCATTGATGATGGACGGCACACCTGTCTCGCGGCAGATCGGAATGATTTCTTTTGCCACCTCACGAATTTCAGCGATCTCGAAATTCTTCGCACGTACCTGCAAAATATCCGCGCCACCAGCGATCAACTTGAGAGTCGTTGCCACACGATCGCGCTTAGCAACATAAGCAAGATCAAGGATTGTGTAGAGCCTCCAATCAACGAAGCGGTCAGGAGTC
>JBMTCI010000190.1:0-3218 GCA_049430745.1 Luteolibacter sp.
CATGCCCAATGCATCCTTGACATCACGATTTCGTCGTCCCTTATTTCCCATCACCCGCTCCGAATGATCCAGAATCCCAAATCCTCTGCGCGCCTCGTGGGCGCCATGTTTTTTTTCGGACCCATTGTCCCGATCATGGCCCAAAACACACCCGCGCCTGCGCAGATCGCGGTGACCGATGTGATCTCCCCGGCGCAGATCAACCGCCTTTTCAATGAGGTCGATGCGGATTTTGAATCGAAGAATTTTTCGGCGATTCCCGCAAAGATCAATCAGCTGATCAAGGCGCTCGCCAACACGCCCGATGCGCCGCTTGAAACTTTGTATTTCAACATCGGCCTTGCCCATCTGCTCGACAACAAGGCGGCTGAAGCTGAGGCCGGCTTTCGCGAATGCCTCAAGCGTTTCCCGAACGGCGAATACGCCTCGCGCTGTTTCCTCGGTGCTGGTCGTGCCCTCACGATGCAGGGTTCGGAGGAGAAAAAGAATCAAGCGATCGAGCCTCTCAAGCGAGCCGCGGCAGATCCGAAGTTTCGCTCCGAGGCGGGGCTGATTCTCGGTCAGGTCTACACCGACCTCGGCAAGCACGATGATGCGCTGCAGGTGTTTCGCAGCCTGATGGGCTCGGATGTCAGAACTCCCACGCAAACCGCGGCGGCGGTTCAATCGGTGAGCCTACTTGCCAACAGCGGCAGCCTCAAAGATCTCATCGCATATCTTGATCGTCTATCGAGTCAGGCCGGTGTTCGCGATGCGATTGCATGGTATGTGAATCAAAACATCGTCTGCGCCGACGAGCTGGTGTCCAATCAACTCTTTGAGCCAGCGCTCGCGATTTATCGTTCGATCCCGCCGCGCAGTCAGATCATTTCGACTCAAGCCGCTGCGCTCAATGAGATGCGCAAGGAGCTCAAGATTTTGGAAACCCGCGCCGAGGCGGACAAAGCCAAGCCTGCCAATCAACGCAGCAAGGCGGCGGAATTGGTGGGCGCGCTCAAGCCTGCCATCAAGGTTGCCGAGGAGGCGTACAAGGCGATCGATGAAAAAGCCGACTTCGACGCGGCTGTGCTGATGCGCCGTGGTCGCTGCCTGTTTTACCTCGAGCGCCACGAGGAAGCCCTCGTTTGCTTCCGCAAACTGCGCACGAAGTACGGATCGTCGGTTGATGCCAAATCGGCTGCCTTCGCGGAAATCGTGATCCTCAACAAGCGTCAGGACATCGCCAGCATCAAGGAACTCTGCGAGGCCTACATGCAGAAGTATCCTGACGCGGAAAACATCGAGCAGGTCGCGACGCTTGCCGGTGAGGTGCTGGTTCAAAGCGGTAATTGGAAAGAAGTCGCCTCGTTCTATCGCGGGCTTGAAACGAAATTTCCCCAATCCGAAAACCTCGACCGTTTTGTGTTCTTCCAAGCACTCGCGGTTTTCCAAGAAGGGCGTTTCGCGGAGGCTGCGCCGATGATTTCAAAGTTTCTCAAAGATCATCCGCAAAGTCTCCTCGTCGAAAACGCGATGTACTACTTTGCGATGTCGAATTTCCTCAGCAACAAGTACAAGGAAACGCTCGCGGCTTGTAATGACTATCTGAACAAATTTCCCGATGGCCGCTACGCTGGCGATATGCGTTATCGTCTGGCCTTCGTCGACTTCAACGACAAGGATGAGGATCAGTCCGAGAAGGTCATCCGCGATTTGAGCAAGTTCCTTAGCGAGCATCCGAATGACAGCTCGAATGGATCGATGTACTGCCTGCTGGCCGATACCTATGCGCGCATTGGCAAGGACACAGAAGCGCTTGAGGCTTATAAAAATGCGATTTGGACCGAGAGCCCGGACGATGTCATCCAATACGGGCTCGATTCCGCGACTTCGATCCTGCAGGGCAAAAAAGACTGGGCAGGAGTTGGCGAGTTACACGGAGATTTTTTGAAACGCCGCCCGGACAGCGCGCTGGCGCTTCTTTCGGCGACCTGGGTGGCAAAGATGAAAGCCCGCGAAGGCAAAGGCGCGGAGGCGGGTCAGATGCTCGGCGATGCGCTCAAGGATCGCATTTCCAAACCATCCAATGAGCAGGTTGAGTTCCTCATCGATGAGTTGGTCAAAACCATGGTGCCGCGCAAAAAGCCGGCGGACATCGATATCGACGCGCTCGACAAGCAGCTCACCGATTTGCTCGCGCAGGTCACCGCCGGCCAGGAAAACCCAACCACCGCGGCCCGCATCTACTATGCCCGCGCCCGACTGGCTCAGTTGCTTCGTCGCAATGACCGCTCGGATCTTTACATGAAAGGTATTGCCACCATCAATGCCAAGGACCCCATGGTGCTGAGCCCCGCTTTGCTCGCCGTTTCGGGTGACATCTTACTCAAGAGCGGCGACGACAACGGCGCAGAGGCAATGTTCAAGCACCTGGTTGAACGCTACAGTGATTCCTCGTTCTCCGATGCCGGCCCGGTAGGCATGGGCCTCGTCGCGCTTGCCCGCAAGAAGCCCGATGAAGCGCTCAAAATTTTCGACGATGCCCTGCAAAACAATCCCGGCATGTCGCGCTTTAAGGAAGCCACGCTCGGCAAGCTCCAGGCACTCGTCGAACTCGAGAAATACGAGGAGGCGACCCAGCTCGCGCTCAACACCGTCGGCGACAAAATGTTCCGAGGTCAATCGGCGGCTGATGCCTACATGCTGCTCGCCAAGGCCTATCGCAAGCAGGCCACCAAACTTGCAGGCCCCGAAGGTGTTGAGTTGCTCAAGAAAGCCCACGGAACTTACCAGCGCGTGTATGTCGCGTACCAAGGTTTCCCCGAAGTCTGTGCCGAGGCTTACTGGCAAGCCTACGAAACCGCTCAAAAGCTCGGCGAGGAAACGCTTGCCGCTGAGACGCTCAAGGCTCTGCGCGAACATCCCAAGCTCACCAACACCGAGGCCGCGAAAAGGGCCGCAGCCACGAACTAAATCGATCCGGCCATGTTCCCATTCATTTCATTCACACGCATTCTTTCTGTCGCCGCCGCTTTTGCCGCAGCGCCGCTGATGGCCGCGCCCGCCCAACTGGTTTTTCAAAACGGCCGCTCAATCCCGCTTGATGCGGTTGAAATCGCGCAGGACAAAATCATCGTCAAGACCGCTGCTGATGGCCTGACTGCGGGTCAGACATTTCCTTTGACCTCCATCAGCCATGTGTTTGGCGATCGTCCGGCTGAGCTCAACAAGGCCATCGC
>JBMTCI010000191.1:0-3187 GCA_049430745.1 Luteolibacter sp.
GTGTAGGCCGACGGTTGGCTCGTCGAGCACGAAGAGCGTGCCGGTGAGCGAGGCGCCGAGGCAAGTGGTGAGGTTGACGCGCTCGACTTCACCTCCCGAAAGCGTGCGTGTCTGTCTGTCGAGCGTGAGGTAGCCCAGGCCGACCTCGACCAAGTAGCCGAGTCGTGAGGCAATTTCCGTCAGCACGACTGTGAGTGTTGAATCGGCTGAGTGCTTGAGGCGCTCGGATGATTGGAGGCGTTTGAGAAAAGTCAGCAACTCTTCGACCGGCATTGCCCAAAGCTCAGGCAGTGATTTGCCGTCAATTTTGAAACAGAGAGACTCAGGTTGAAGACGTTTGCCGCGGCAAACATGGCAGCTTGTGTAGGATCGGTAGCGCGAAAGAAAGACCCGCACATGCATCTTGTAGGCCTTCGTTTCGAGCCAATCAAAAAACCCTTTCACGCCATACCAAGATCCCGAACTCCAAAGTTCCTCCAGTTCCTCAGGAGTTAGATCCGCTTTTCTACGGTCTCCATAGTAGATCCATTCCTGTTCATCCTCGGAGAGATCCTCCCATGGCGTGTTCACATCGATGCCATTTTCCTTGCAGCAGCGCAATAGATCGCGCTGACACTCCCCGCCGCGTTCGCCCTGGAAGGGCTTGATCGCGCCCTTGCGGATCGAAAGCGAGGGGTCGGGCACGGACTTTTGCGGATCGATGCCGATGACGCGTCCGAAGCCTCGGCAGGTTGGGCAGGCACCGACGGGGTTGTTGAAAGAAAAGAGCGAGGGTGTGGGTGGTCGCAGTGTGAAGCCCGTGGTGGGGTTGGTCCAATCGGCGCTGAAGCTGTGGGCGAGTATGGTTTTTCCGCCATCGTCGATCGCGCTCAGTGAGGCTTTGCCTTTGCCCAAAGTGAAGGCCGCTTCCATTGCCTCAAGCAGTCGTCTGCGATTGGCGCGGGTGATTTTGATGCGATCCTGCAGGACCTCGACCAAAGCGGGTAGTCGCGAATGTTTGGGTGGTTCGTCGGTGCGAAGGATCGTGCCATCGAGTACGACGCGCAGGTAGCCTTGTTGATTGAGAAAGGCGAAAAATTCCGCGGGTTTCGCGCCTACCGGTGCTGGGACTGGAAAGGTGATTAATATGGTTTTGTCAGCGAGATTTTGCATCGCCCAAGCGGTAGCGCTGGCTGCGGTATCGGGCGCGATGACTTCGCCAGTTTGTGGATCGTGTGCCGTGGCGGCGCGGGTGAAGAGCAACTTGAGGTAGTCGTTGATCTCAGTGAGCGTGCCGACCGTTGAGCGTGTCGATCGCGTGTGATTTTTTTGTTCAATCGCGATGGCAGGAGGAATGCCCTCGATCGCATCGACATCGGGTTTGTCCATGCGGTCGAAAAACTGCCGGACATAGGGCGAGAAGGTTTCGACATAGCGCCGCTGGCCCTCGGCGTAGAGCGTGTGAAAGGCGAGGGATGATTTTCCCGAGCCCGATGGACCGGTGATCACCGTGAGTTTGCCCAGCGGGATCTCGAGGTCGAGATTGCGCAAATTGTGTTGGCGACATCCGCGCAATCGAATTGCGGTCGCTGAAGTTTTCTTGGGGCTGGGCACGCCGCGAGTCTAGGCGGGATCGAGCTCACTGCCAGCGGAAGCTGGCCTCAGAGGCAGGAATTTGATGCAAGCGAGCCTTTGAAATTTCTCGAATTTTCATCGAGTGATTCGCGTCGTTGACCTGATTGCGGGTATTTAAAAACCAGGTTTGCCCGGCACTTTGCTGCCATCGGGCTTGATCACGCTGCGCTCGATAAAAAGCGCTTCGCCAAGATAGCGTTTGTACGCGAGGTAGCCGAGGGCGATGGCTAGGATCAGCATGATGAGACCGTAGGTCATCGATACCCCGGAGGATTTTTTCTTTACGGATGCAGTATGGTTGCGACGAGGGCTTGGCCGCGTCGGCATTGAGTGCACATTTGCCGAGGGCGCGGTGGGGCCGCGTCGCGTGGCGGGTCCAGTGGCGGCGGGGCGTTGGATTTGCGAAATGTCGGCAACGATCTGATGAGCATTCGGGTAGCGCATTTCTGGGACTTCGGCGGTGGCGCGTTTGATGATGGCATCGAAGCGAAGATCGCAGCCGGCAATCTGTGAGGCGGGCCTTTGATCGCTGGCGGGTAGCTTGCCAGTGAGGAGTTCATGCAGCAGCACGCCGATGGAAAAAATGTCGGCTCGGTGATTCACCGATTGCGGGGCATTGATGACTTCGGGCGCGGTGTAGCCAGGCGTGCCGTAAATTTGCGCGCCTTCCTCTTGGCGGGTACCAACCGGACGGGCGAGGCCGAAGTCGCCAATTTTTGGATTGTTCTGATGATCCAGAAGAACATTCGACGGCTTGATGTCACGGTGGATGATGCCGTTCTCATGCGCATGAGCGAGGCCTTGGCAGATGGCGGTGATCAAGCGGATCACTTCGTTTGGTTCAACCGCGCGGCCGTTAGTCGAATGGAAAAGTGACTGCCCAGGCACTAATTCCATGAAAATGAAAAGCATGCCATTCACCTCGCCGAAGTCGTAGACGCC
This sequence comes from Luteolibacter sp., assembly GCA_049430745.1. GTDB lineage: Bacteria > Verrucomicrobiota > Verrucomicrobiia > Verrucomicrobiales > Akkermansiaceae > Luteolibacter. The sequence goes on from JBMTCI010000191.1 coordinate 2,557, forward strand.
GATGAGGTTCGGGTGATTGAGTCGCGCCATGCTTTTGGCTTCGGCTTCAAAGCCCGCGCAGAACACTGGGTCCTGACTGAACTCGCGGGGAAGAATCTTGATGGCAACCGTGCGATCGAGCGATTTCTGCACTGCCTTGTAAACAGCACCCATACCGCCGATCGCGATCAGGCATTCGATTTGGTACGCGGGAAAAAACGGCGCCAGTTGATCGATTTCCGGTGCTTGGAAAATAATTTGGGAGGATTCACTCATGTCTCGGCAGCCGACTTTACGGGGTCATGTTTGACACAAATGCATACTAAATTTCCCGCGCGGCCTTGTTCAAGGTCAATAATGCCGCGCAGCCCAATGATTTTCGGTTGGCGCTTTTGCTGATGCCGTCGCAGCTTGTGGGGCGTTCCGAGCGAAGCATGAATGAGATCAATGACCCAACTATTTTGGCCATCACGGTGGCATTTGTCTTGGCGGCATTGATGTTTCCCATCGCTGCAATCATTGGCTTGCTAAGGCGTTCAGCGCAGGGCGAGTCGATGGATCCGCTCGACGGCCCACGCGCATTGCCGCCGCCCCTGCCATTCGGAAAAGTGTTGGTAGGCCTGTATCAGCCTCGGGATCTGTGGCCAGTGGT
>JBMTCI010000192.1:0-3182 GCA_049430745.1 Luteolibacter sp.
GATGTTGTAGTTGCGGGAAAACATCGAAAGAGAACGGCTAGTAGGGGTTGTCACGACGCGGCTTGTTCTACCTCTGTTACTTGTGGCAGAGTCTGGATAGGGACATCCACTTCATCAACCTCGCATAATGTAATCTGGATGGAGTCGCCTATAGCGAGTGGTGCGTGTTCAGCCCACCTAAGATGCTCGTTGGTTGAATTAACGCGTGATGTCAATCCGCCGACATGTAAAAATAGCTCGGGTGTCTCATCACCGGAACCATGGGGCATCGATGTATCTGGTCCCAGCGGTCCTACGGCATTCACTATCGCATTGAGCACGCCGAGATCCGATGCGCCAGCTACGCATATCGGAACGTCATTGATGCTAATTCTTAAAGCTATCATTTCTTGAAAAACGTCGTGCGCTGGTGACCCGCTACCGGGAGCGCTCGTCCGCCTCGTGCATACAAAGCTTTTAGGCCGCCGTGGAGAAGCTGCCAAACCAAAATCGTGTAATATGGGCTGGGAATTGGACTTACGGTTCGGGGAAGATCGAGAGGACTGGGTCATGGTGGTTGGAAACCACCGCCACGGTGGAAGAGGTGGATTCTTCCATCTCCCAATAACCCACCACAGATAACCAATCACTTTCCCTTCTCCGCGAAGCCCTCTGCGTGCTCTGCGTCTCGGCGTTTCGATTTGGCAAAAGACAGAGGACTTGGAGACAGAAGAAGCTAGATTATAAGGCGGCGGATTCTTTGACTGTGCAGAACATGGAGCGGGACGCTCCAAGGACGGACTGGAGCAAGATGCTCCAGCCACATGAAGAAGCGGCTTATTCTTCGATCCACGATCAACAATCCACGATCCCCTCTTCTCCCATTCGTGTTCCTTCGCTTTCATTCGCGGTTTGGGATGTCTGCCTTTCTCACGGCTTTCTTGAACTAGCCGTCCAACGAATAATACCCTTGAAAAAAGCTGGGATTTGCAGTCATTTGCTGAACCAAATTCTTGCGCGCGCTCATCCCATTCCTGCTGTTGCTGCCCGCCCACCTCGTGCTGGGCGTGACCGCATTGCCTTCGGGCGACGACAAACAGCCAAAAACTACACTCTTGCCCGATTGCTTGCCTGATGGCGGTCAAATGCACGGAATTCTTTTGCCGCAGTACGATGAAAATCAAAAAATCTCGAGCCTGTTGTACGCCGAGGAAATGACTGTGGTTGATCGCGAGACCATCCAAGGCGAAACCGTATGCATTGAGTTCTTTGATTCCGATGGAGCCATGAATGGCCGCATCGACTTAGAGCACGCGCTTTTTAATCAGGACAAAGATAATAAGGACAAAAAATCGCTCAAGGCGACGCAACATGTCACGCTGAATTCGGATCAAATGGTCGCCAATGGCGATGGTCTCTACTATGCTTTCGACCAAGGCGAGGGATTTCTCGGCGGCCCGGTTGACACTCGCATTTTTTCCCAAAAACAAGCATCCATGAAATCCCGCATCGCAGCACTGCAAGCAACCGCGATGATAGGCGCCGCGTTGACCCAGCCCGTGCTGAATGCCGCGCCGCCAACATCAATTGCGCCAGCAGAGCGCGCGGCGTTGCAGGCCGATGCCGAAAGCAAAGCTCCAGCACAAAGCAAGGCCGCGAGCGAAACACGTCATGACCTCAAGAGCGATCTCGAGGCTTCAGCTGCGGCAACTGCCAGCGCGAACGCGTTTCTCGACAAGCATGAGATCCAATTGAAGAGCGAAACCGCAACTGTCGCGCCCGAGGCCAAGCCGTTCGATGCGCCCGCCGATCCCAACGACACACTCGTGACCTGCGATGGAGGGATGTACTTCGATGCGAATGAAGGCGTGTTCGTTTATTTTCGTAATGTCGTGGTGAAAGATCCACGCTTCGATCTCTCGGGTGCCAATGAGCTCAAAGTTTTTCTCGGCAAAAAACCCGACGAAAAAACCCGCAAGAATGCTTCGAAAAAATCGGCCGACGGCAAAGGCATCGGCGCGCGCTTCGGTGATGTCGAGCGCGTGGTCGCCACCGGCGCGGTCAAGGTGCTGCAAAAGCAAACCGAACCGGGCAAGCTACCGGTCGAAGCCAGCGGCGCGATTTTCACTTATCATCCAAAGACCGGCCGCATCCACTTGCAAGGCGGCCATCCATGGGTCAAGCAAGGCACCAACTTCATGCGCGCAAAAGAACCCAATCTCAATCTGCGCATCGAAAAGGATGGCAGCTTTGTGACCGAAGGCCGCTGGGACATGCGCGGCAAGGTCGAAGACAAAAACAAACCCTAAGGTTTCACTCCATGCACGATCCGGGATCCACCTGTCAAAATGCCAGCAACGCCGTGCTTGCCGCCAAGGGCTTGCGCAAAACTTACAACGGCCGCGCGGTCGTCGACGGCGTCACGATCACCGTCAAGGATCGGGAAATTGTCGGGCTTCTTGGGCCCAACGGCGCGGGCAAAACGACTTCGTTCTACATGATCGCCGGATTGGTTCCTGCTGATGATGGAACGGTGAGTTTTCAAGGCCACGATATTTCCGATCTGCCCATGCACCGCCGCGCGCGGCTTGGTCTGGGCTATTTGCCGCAGGAGGAATCGGTTTTTCGCAAACTCTCGGTGCTCGACAACTTGCTCGCGATTCTCGAAACGCGACCGAACCTCAACCGTTCGCAACGACTCGAGCGCGCCCACGATTTGCTCGAGCGCTTCGGCATTTCACGCGTTGCCAAATCACTCGCCATCACGCTCTCTGGTGGTGAAAAACGCCGACTCGCCATCGCTCGCTCGCTTTGCTCGGATCCACGTCTTTTGATGCTCGACGAGCCCTTCGCCGGCATCGACCCAATAGCCGTCGAAGACATCCAACGCATCGTGCGCGAGCTACGTGACCGCGACGGACTCGCCATCCTCATCACCGACCACTCAGTGCGCGAGACGCTCTCGATCACCGACCGCGCGTTTCTCATCCACGACGGACGCGTGATCCTAGAGGGCGCATCCGACGAACTCGTCAACGATCCGATCGCTCGCAAGCATTACCTCGGCGATGACTTCCGCATGTAAGCCGCCCAGTGCTTTAGACGGTGAAATTTGACTCGGTCATCTTCGACTTCGATGGCGTCTTGGTCGACACCGAGTGGGCGATCTATCAGGCATGGAAGCGAATCTTTGAAGCGCACGG
>JBMTCI010000193.1:0-3083 GCA_049430745.1 Luteolibacter sp.
CTGTCGGCAGGGCGGAGAATTTTTCCGTGATGAGGTCGAGCAGCTGGTTTGTTTCGAAATCACCTGTGATGGCAATGGTCGTGTTGACAGCGTTGAAATGGCGGGAGTGGTGCTTGGTGAGCAAGTTGCGGTTCAACGAGGCAAGGCTGTCGCGTGAGCCAAGGGGTTCGAGTCCGTAGCCTGCGCCATTAAAGGCTGCTGCACGCAGCGCGCGAAATCCGACATGCAGTGGGTCTTGTTGCGTTTCCTCAAGTGCGGCGAGTTGGCTGGCTTTTTCTGGCTCAATCGCTTTTTCGTCGAGTGATGGGTTGAGAATCACATCGGCGAAGAGTTCGATGATTTGCGCCGCGTCGTGGGCGAGTCCACCGGCTTGGATGATGACTGCGTTGTTGCCCGCATGGGCGGAGATCGACGCGCCGAGTGATTCGAGTGAAAGGGCGATCTCGGCAGCGCTGCGAGATTGCGTGCCTTTGGGTAGGGTGGACGCGAGGAGTTGGTTGATGCCGTTGGTGTCCGGTGTTTCCGAGGGCAGGCCCGCGCGAACCGCAGCATGAATGTTCATGAGTGGCACGCGGTGGTCTGGCAGCAACGCGATGCGAAGTCCGTTTGGCAGCGTGTGAACGCTGGCTTCGGTTTTTTCGCGGCGAATGCTTGCGATCTGCGATGGAGTAGGAGTGTCGAGAGGATCGATCACTGTGTGGATCATGCGCTCGCGGGTGAGTCGAGTGGCCGCGCGGCGTATGTCGCTTTCGTTGATGAGTTTGATCGCTTCGATTTGACGGCGAGTGAAATCGAGATCGCGTGCCTCGAGCCAATTGCTGGCGAGGTCGGATGCGCGGCCTGATGCGCTTGTGAGTGAGCGAAACTGACTGGTGATGATTTGGCGTTTCGCTTTTTCGATTTCGTCACTAAGAGCAGATTGCTGTAGATCAGCCAACTCATGCATGACGGCATTGATGAGATCATTCGCGAGTGCGGGTTCGGTTTCGGCGTTGATCGCAAAAAGCCCTTCGCGTGCGGGTGATGACCACGAGAAGGCGGAAATTTCCAAAGCGAGGCGTTTCTCTTCGCGGATGTGGCGATACAGTCGAGCCGAGCGCCCACGACCAAGAAGGTTTGCGAGGACATCGAGCGCGAGGGCATCCGGGTGATCAATCGATGGAATTTTCCATGCCAGCGTGATCTTGCTTGCGGGGACGGCAAAAGTTTCTCGAGCAAAGCGTGGGGCGATTTGTGGTGGATCAGCTGCGAGGATGGGTTCATGGCCGCAGCCAGGTTGGCATTCACGCGTGAGTTCGATTAGAGACTCACGGGCTTGTTGCGGATCAAAGTCGCCGGAAATCACCACGAAGCATCGATCAGTCGTGTAACGCGTGCGGTGGTAATGGGTGAGATCAGGGTATTGGATTTGATCAAACAGGTGGCGATGTCCGATCACCGGATGGCGGCGCGGGTCGCGTTGAAAGGCGGTGGAAAACAACAGGCGTGAAGCAACATTGTCGGGATCGTCGAGACCCATGTCGATTTCCCGTCGGATGATGTCCTTTTCCTTTTCAAATTCCGATTCTGGCAAGATGGGAAAGAAAACCAGACCTGTGAGGCATTTGAGAAACATCGCAAGTGATTCCGAAGGGCCATCGATGTAATACACCGTGCGATCGAAACTGGTGTAGGCATTCCAGTGTCCGCCGGCTGCCTGCACCGTGGCGGCGAGCTCACCAGCGTCGAAGTCACGGGTGCCTTTGAACACCATGTGTTCCAGAAAATGCGAGATGCCTGAGCCGAGATGCTTGTCCTCGTGCATGCTGCCTGTTTCGACCCAGATTTGCGTGCTGACGACAGGGTTTGCTCTTTCCGGCTGGAGGATAAGGGTGAGTCCGTTGGGCAGGGTTTCAACGGTGGCGGTGGTGGCTGGATATTCCATGAATTTCCGACTTGGATACGAGGGATCATGGGTGCTATCCATCGCTGATGCAACGATGGCTTTTGATTGGTGGCGCAATCGTATTGCTGCTTTTTGGAGCGGGTCTTCCAACCGCTTACCATTTTTACAAACAAAGCCGCCCGCATCCTGTTTGGCTGCCGATACCGACCAGTCTCAATGCGTCTATTGAGGATGTCGATAATCTCATGAGCTTGCTCAAGACCCGGGTCCCAGATCGGGAGAACCTGTCGAGAATAGGCCGTGAGCTTGATCTGAAAGACAAGTGGGGGATGGACTCAGACGAGGAGGTCGTCGATGAAATTGTCAGCCGGTTTTATGTGAAGCGCGGTGACATGGATTCACCGATGGGAAAGTTGCCGGCGATTCATGTGGGTTTGCGAGGAACGAATCGTGATCGCGAAATTTCAACCGCGATTGTCAACAAGCTCATTCCTGACGTCTGGAAGATCTTGGGCGTTGAACCGCCGAAGAAACGATGATGGATCAGGCTTCGCCGATGTGTGAGATCACACGCGAGCGATCGAATCGGGCCTTGGGAGCGGCTGCGTATTTGTCCGCGGGATCACGGTAGCCAAGCGCGCAGGCAACAACCGTCGCATAACCTGAATTTTCCAAACCAAGCGCGCGGTCATAAGCAGCAGGATCGATGCCTTCAAGCGGGCAGCTGTCGATGCCAAGCATGGCGGCGGTGGTCATGAGTTGACCGAGGGCAATGTAGACTTGGCGCGAGTTCCATGCACGGCGCACCTCGCTTGACATCGACGAAGTGAAGCCTTGGATCATGCCAGCAAGCGGATCGAAATTTTCCTTGGGGCATCCCTGGACTTCGGCCATGCGCTTGATCCATGCGTCGATGTCGTCTTGTGTGAGATCGGTGCGGGTGGTCAGCACAACGAGGTGTGAGGCATCGGTGACCTGAGGTTGGTTCCACGAAGCGGCGCGAAGTTCGGCACGAATGGTAGGATTCGAAACCACGAAAAATTTCCATGGCTGAAGTCCGAAGGAGGATGGGGTGAGGATCAAGGACTCCTCGATCGTGTTCCAATGTTCCGCGTCAATTCTGCGGGTGGCATCGAACTGCTTGGTGGCGTAGCGCCATTGCAGCGCCTTGAGGACGGAGGTGGTGGAGTTGTTCATA
>JBMTCI010000194.1:0-3060 GCA_049430745.1 Luteolibacter sp.
GAAGGCGTCCGCCGATTTTCATCACGCGTCCATCGGCCAGCACGACTTCAAGCCCGAGCACATAACTACGAGTCACGCCGTACTTCAGGCATCGCGGTCCACCGGCATTGGTCGCGATGTTGCCGCCGATCGAGCATTCCTTGAGCGAGGCGGGATCCGGCGGATACTCCCAACCGATCTCGCGCACAGCCTTTTGCAGTTCATGGGTGATCACGCCCGGTTGCACGATAGCCACACCATCCTCAGGATGAATGCCGATGATTCGATTCATGCGCATCATCGAAAGCGCGATTCCTCCGCGTATCGGCACGCAGCCGCCGACATAGCCGACTCCCGCGCCACGGGTGGTGACCGGGATCTGCCTCTCACTGGCAAATTTCATCAGCGCCGCGACATCAGCAGTTGATTCGGCAAAAACCACCGCATCAGGCGGATGACTGGCATCCCACTTGTCGGTCGAGTGAGTGGCGATGAGCTCGGCGCTGATGCTTACCTTTTCCTTTCCCAAAAGGGAAACGAGCGGGTCAATCCAATCGGCGGAGGTAGAATTCATCGGTGTACGCCAAGAGTGGCGCGCGCGGCCGATTCGTCAATCACCTGCTGCGGCTCACGCGTAGATCTTCTTGTAATACTCGTCGGCCATGCGATCGGCGTCGAAGAATGGCACGACATCATTCATTGAGTTGAGAACGATGCGGCTCCAGTCATCGGGCTTTTCGTAATAGGTCGGCAGGATCTTTTCGTTGAGCGCCGAGTAGAATCCCAGCATGTCGTGACGATCGCGATCTTCCGCCGAAAGCGAGAGGTCCGCGGGCGGAATGATGAAGGAATTTTCACCATCCTTGGCAAACTCGCAGACCCAGCCGTCGTAGGTCGAGACATTGACCGAGCCGTTCATGGCGGCGGTCATGCCCGAGGTGCCCGAGGCCTCGCGAGTAACGATCGGGTTGTTGAGCCAGATGTCGGATCCGTTTTTGAGGAATCGCGAAAGTTCGAGTTCGTAGCCGACGAGGACCGTAGCGTTCGGATAGTCGCGGGTGAGACGGATGAGGTGGTTGAAGATTTCGATCGCGGTGTAATCGAAGGGATAGGGCTTGCCGGCCCAGATGATTTGCACCGGGTATTTCGAGTTGTTGAGCATCGCGCGGAACAAGTGGATGTCGCGCGTGATGAGATCGGGGCGCTTGTAAGCGGCAAAGCGGCGGGCCCAGACGATGGTCAGCACATCAGACTTGAACAACTTGCCGGTCTGGTCGGCGACGACGCGGAACAAACGCTCCTTGAGCTCGCGTTTGCGATGGCGCAATTCTTCGATCGAGCCGCCTTGGCGCGCGTGCTCCATGCCGTGATCGGCCCAGTATTTTTTGTTCTGCGCGTTGGTGACATGGGTGATCTCGCAGATGTTCGGATAGTCCTTCCACATCTGACGTGAAACTTCGCCGTGCAATTTCGAAACGCCATTGGCGATGCGGGCCATGCGCAGCGCGGCGAGCGAGTGATTGAACTCCGAGCCCTCGATGCCAGTGATTTTTCGAACCTCTTCTTCGGAAACACCGCCAAAGAAGCTGAAATCCCTGAGCAAGTTGAAATCGTGACGCTCATTGCCGGCCTCTTCGGGAGTGTGCGTGGTGAAGACTAGGCGCTTCTTCACCTCCTCGAGGCTGTGGTGCTTTTCATAGAGGTGGAACGCGGCGGAGAGACCGTGCGCCTCGTTGAGATGCCAGACCTCCGGATCCACACCGAGCTCATCGAGCAGCTTGGCCCCACCCGCACCAAGAATGATGTATTGCGCGATGCGGCGGCGATGATCCTGATCGTAAAGTCGGTGGGTGATTTCGCGCGAAAGCGAGTCGTTTTCCTCGATATCGGTGCTCAGGAAGAACATTGGTACCGTGCCGAAAATGTCGCCCGGCAGGAACATCGCCTTCACCCAGACCGGATGACCGTGAACCTGCACCGTGAAGCGGATGCCGGTGTCCTGCAAAAAGGCATATTCCTTTTTGCGAAACTGCACCGCGAGCTCGCGATCCTCACCGCGGGCCTGATTGTAATAACCATAGGTCCAGAGGATGCCGATGCCGCAGAGGTTTTGTTTCAGATCGGCTGCGGCACGCATGTGGGATCCGGCAAGAAAGCCAAGACCGCCGGAATAAATTTTGAAGCTCTGATCGATCGCGAATTCGCACGAAAAATAAACCGCGCTCTTGGCGTACTGCGGAGCGATCTCGTAGTTGTGGGAGAATGGTTTGGGCAAAAAAGAAGACGGCATGTCGTTGATGTGTTGTGTGTAAACTGTGCTTGTGAATGTGACGGACGCTTGGGCGGTTGGATTAAATTTAATGGATGCAAAATTCTCTAACGCTGCCGCTCACGTCGACATGATGCGTTTCTGACGCTCATTTCATACCAATTGATCAAAAATCCACGAAAACAAAGCAGGGGCGAATCGGGCGAACACCGTTGAAGTTCCACTCGCGGCCGACCCTGTCAAAATCGCCATCACGGCGGGGCGGTCAACCCGATTTCAACGCTGATTGGCTTATGACATGCAATCAATTGATTTTCAATCGATTGGAATCGGTGATGGCGTCCACGAAAAGACGCTTTAGGATGGAAAATAATCCCCATGACGGCAGAGAAATTCATCCCATCGCTACTGGAAGACCTCGGGGCCTGGAAGGTCTTTGCCTCGGGTCAGGCGGAGGGCCTAGTGAGCCGTGGCGCGGATGGGGGCCTGATATTGGATTACGATTTCCACGAGGGTGGCGGATTTGTGGCACTTCGGCGGGAATTGGAATTTGCGATGCCGGAGTCGTACGAGCTGGGATTTGATCTCAGAGGCTCAGGGGCGAAGAATGATTTTGAATTCAAGCTCGCCGATCCTGCGGGCGTCAATGTGTGGCGTCATCGCCGCGAGCAATTGGATCTGGGTCGCGAGCCATTGGCATTCCGCGTTTGCGAGCGCGATCTGCCCTTTGCGTGGGGCCCGGCCGGCGGCGGGACACTTTCTGCGGTCGGCGCGGTGGAGTTTGTGGTGACGGCGGCCGAAGGCGGTCGTGG
>JBMTCI010000195.1:0-3055 GCA_049430745.1 Luteolibacter sp.
GGCGTAGCCAACTCGCTCAACTTTGAAACCAGCGGACGACCAAGCTTGGCAAGCCGACTCTCCGACATCGAAATCAGCCCGCAGGTTGAATCATCAAAAATCATCGCAAGGCTGGTAATCGGCAAATCGATCAACAAGGCACTATCGGGACATTCCTTAAGGAAACCATCGCCAATGAACAACTCGGCCAACGTCGTCGCCAAGTCATCCGACCAGATGTACAAACTCTCATCGAGCGTCACTGCCGCAACATCCAACACCGCCTGCAAGCAAACGGCATAAAGGAAGGCGCGCCCCCCACCCACCGACTCGGGAGCATCCACATTGAACATGCGAAGCTTGGGACCCACCGCAAAGGCTTCCCTCCCGCGCTTGAGCAATGCCACCGCCTTGTCGCGGTACACATCTTTGCCGGTTGCGGAAAATGCCATGGCATAAGCCGACACCATGCGGAATGTCGCTCCCGCATGCGCCGACTTGTCGCGCGGGTATGCGCCAATTCGAGCCTCACGCGCCGCACGCAATTTCTCCTTGGCTGCCTCATAACGCGGACGGAACTGCTCCGGCGACAAGGACAAGCGGGCGGCAATCTCCTCGACGCTCGACTTCATGCCGATGGTGTTCTTTCGGAAATAAAGTCCGTTGGCATCTTCCTCGAGTGGAATGTTGCCCAGCTTCTTCATGCCCGTTGCTTCAATCCACCACTTGGAATCCTCTGCCCCCAGCAGGGATTCGACCTCTTCGACCGTCCACATCCACTTTTCGTGATCGACCGGCGGCGCAAGCCCGATCGCAAAAAGTCCATCCTCGGTGGAAAATTCCTTCTCCGCAAAACTGATCGCTTCCAGTCCGCGATCCAAGGCGCGCTTGTCACCCGTCGCACGATACGAGTCAAACAGCGCCGCCGCCGCACGCGCCTGCGATGAGCAATCGAATGAAAAATTCGGCAAGTCCCATGAGTTGCGTTTTTTGGAAATGCAAACACCTCCATCCAACGGATCAATCATCGCGCTCGCCAGCAGGTCGCTAACCAAGCCCTTGGTCACCTCGGCACATTTGGTGCGCAAATCATCGGGAATGGCTGGCCACACCGCCACCGTGGAAAACACTTCTAGCGAGCTCGCAGGAAACAAGCCACCCGTTTCGTCGAGGCTTCTCGACAAGGGATCGTACAATGAAGCAAATTGACGAATGCTGCGGATCGCATCATTTTCGGGCTCCTGACTCGAGACCTTGGCGAGCTTGCGCTCATTGAATTTTTTGCGGCGCTGATCATTGTCGATCTCGCTGTTTTTCAACACATAATCCATCGAGTCGCGCCACATCTGTTTCACCAACTCGTTCGAATTGCTGAAAACCGTTGTCACATCTTCCGACGCCTGCACCGGGATCCATGCCATCGGATTGCATTCATGCGTCATCCACATGAAAAACGGCATGTGCACTGGCTTGTCGATCTGCACACAGAGATCAGGCACCAGCAATCCCATCTCCCGGCTCGCGTCGCCATCGATCAAGACGGGAACATAATTTTCATTGATGATCGAAACCACCTCCGGGTTCGCCGCGAGCGAATCCAAAACCTTCTGGCACGACCACACCTGCGGCAGAGCGATGACGCAGAACATCAAACGCTCGGACGACTTCGCTTTTTCGATGGTTTCCTTCGTCCATGGCTGCCAACGGATCGGTGATGAGGCCTGACTCTGGTACAAGGCCCCAGGCAAAGCGGACAAATCATTGGCGTGCACCGAGGTCGACGCGCGCTTGGCGGGGCGGTCGCCGCCATCGGTGGACCGGTCATTGCGACGGCAGGAGCTGGAGCTCAACAGCAACAGCAGGATGGGCAGGTATCGGCAGCCGGATTTCAGGAATTTCAATGTGCGCATGACGGTGATTTTCAAAATCCAGTGGTGGAGCTGAATGATGATTCAGAATGAAGAAAAGACTTCCGATGTGGCAAGCCAAAGCTATTTTGAGCCAGCAAAATTAGAAAAGCGCGTGATCAGTATTGCCGTATCAAGCCAGAAGGGCGGAGTTGGAAAAACCACCGTCTCCATCAACCTCGCCCACTCATTCGCCATGGCGGGTGTCAAAACCCTGCTTATCGATGCCGACCCCCAAGGCTCGGTGGGACTCTCACTCACGAGGCAATCGAGGTTGCTGCCCGGCTTTTACGACTACCTCGCCGACCCAGGACTCTCACTCGAGCAACTGATCGTTCCCACGCGCCTTGCCACCTTTTCACTCATGGCGAGTGGTCAGGCAGGAGATTACGACACCGGCGGCAGCATGGGCGCACACCTCGCACGCGTTCGCACATTTCTTCATCAAATTTCCCAGCGCGGATTCGACCTCTGCCTCATCGATACCGCTGCCGGACTCTTCGGAGTTTCAGGTGATGTCATCGCCTCCAGCGACGCGGTGCTCATCCCCCAGCAAGCCGAGCCGCTCGGCATCCGCTCAGTGCCCAAGCTGCTCGACGGACTCGGAAAACTTCGCGTGATGAATCCCCGACTCCAAGTTCTCGGCGTCTTGCTCACGATGGTGCAAAACGATCTCGATGACAGCACCGAGGCCGCAAAGGCACTGCGTCAACTTCTGCCCGCCGAACTCGTTTTCCAAAACGAAGTCCCGCGCGATGGCACCTTCATCAAAGCCAGCGCGCGCGGATTGCCGGCGGGCATCATGGAGAATGGCGAACCGATTCGCCAAATCTTCGATGGCATCCGTTCGGAAATCACCCGCAAAACCGCTTCACCCGCACTCCATCCACGCCAAGCATGAACCCCATCGACACCTGGATCGATACCGATGAAGTCCGCCGCCTTGCAGAGCGCCTGATGTCATCCGAGCGCAAAGCGCAAGCGACGGTGCGTGAAACCGGCTTCAACGATTCTTTCATCGGATTTGCTGACATCGACCCAAGCCCACCAGCATCTGCAAGCTCCGCAGAACCGATCACCAAAATTTCATCGCCCGCACCTGCACCTGCAGTGGCACCGGCACCCTTGCCCCAATCGACGGAATTGAAATCACCGGCGATTTCCTCGGA
>JBMTCI010000196.1:0-3055 GCA_049430745.1 Luteolibacter sp.
GGCACGCTCTCGATTTTGGAAAAAATTGAAAGCAGTCATCCCGACCCGAAAATCCAAGGCGTCGCATCACTCGCCTCCGCGCTTGTGATCAAATCCCTCGGCGATGACGCCGAACCCATGCGCAAACGCCTGACCCACCTGCGCAAAGCGATCATCCAAAGCTCGGATGTGAAAATCGGTGAAGTCAGTGTCGCGGACATTGCCGAGGATGAACTCTACATCATCCGCAACCTCACCAAAGGCCGCGTTGCGCCCAACCTTGTTGGCACCGATGCCGCAGGTCGAGCGCTCACCCTCGAATCCACCAAAGGCAAAATCACCATGCTCCTTTTCTGGAACAGCGAAATGCCCGAATCCGACCGCGTGCTCGAGATCACCAATAACACGCTGCGCAAATTCAAAGACCGACCTTTCACCGTGATCGGCGTGAACCACGATCCACTCGCCAAGCTCCGCTCGATCGAAGCCGACCAGATCACCAGCTGGAAAAATTTCTCCGACCCGGACATGAAGCTGGCCCGCGAATATCGCATCAATGCCCTGCCGCATGTGCTCATCCTCGATGGCGAACGCAAAATCCACTACTCGGGCGCTCCTGGATCCTTCGCCGAAATCACGGCCGAGGCCCTCTTGTCTGAAGCAAAGTGATCATTCAAAATTTCCATGAGACTTTTCCTCATTTCGATTTTTCTCATCACTTCGTCCACCCTCGCCCAAAACCTGCTCGATCCACTCGTTGTCTCCGCGACCCGCACGGATCGTAACGCCAGCGATACCGCCCACTCCACGGCATTCATCGATTCGAATTTCATCCGCGAAACCAGCCGCCGCACGCTGCCGGAAGCACTCCAATACACGCCCGGCGTGCTTGTGCAAAAAACCGCACACGGCCACGGTTCGCCGATCATCCGCGGCTTCACCGGCCGCCAAAATCTTCTCCTCGTCGATGGCGTACGCCTCAACAATTCCTCATGGCGAAGCGGACCCGTCCAGTACTGGAACACGGTCGATTCGCTTTCACTCGACCACCTCGAGCTGATCAAAAACCAAGGCTCAGTGCTCTATGGATCCGATGCCATCGGCGGCACGCTCAATGCTTTTTCCAAGTCATCCGATTTCAGAAACCGCGCCGAAGGCGAAGTCTACCAAGCCGGATCGGCCAGCTATGAATTTCGCGCCAATGGCCAAGGCAGTCATATCGGTCGCCTCGAAACCGAAACCGGTATCGGCGGGAAATTTGGCATCATCCTCGGACTCACCGCCAAGGACTTTGGCGACATCGAAGACTCATCGGTCGGACGCATGCGCGGCACGGGCTATTCCGAACAAGATCTCGATCTGCGTGCCGATTGGGCGGTCACGCCAGACTCAACCCTTACCTTCTACCATAGCCAAGTGAATCAAGACGATGTCTCACGCTGGCACCGCACACGCAACAATCCGGGTTGGACTCACGGCAACCATGTCACGACAGCAGGAGAATGGACCAGCAACACCTACGATCAGGAACGAAGCCTCAGCTACCTGCGTTACAGCGGTGAAAATGCTGACAACTCCGCCGCCATCCAACGCTGGAACGCCACGCTCTCGTATCAAACAACCGCCGACTCGGAGTTTCAGGATCGCAATCCAAAGGAAGACTCGCTGCGCGAATCCCACATCGATCTCGAAACCACCGGCATCGACCTGATGCTCGAATCAAAAATTGGTCCCGGCAATCTGGTCTATGGATTGGATTATTACCACGATTCGATCGACTCGTCCGGAAGCAAAAACAACAAGGCAGGCACAAAATACTCCGAACTACTCCCAATCGGCGACGACTCAAATTACGACCTGCTCGGCATTTACAGCCAGTACGCATGGCAGGCCACCGAGCCCCTCGAGATCACGGGCGGACTTCGCTACACCTATGCCGATGCCTCGTTCGGACGCTACTATGATAGCGCAGGCAATCAGCAACCCAGTGCCTCCGCCGACTGGGACTCACTCGTCGGTTCACTGCGCGCGCTCTACAAGCTCGACGATCAATGGAGCGTTTACGCGGGAGCCTCCGAAGCATTTCGCGCCCCCAACCTCAACGACCTGACGGGCAACATCGTTTCCAATTCAAGCTCCGCCGCAGCGGGATCGACCTCACTTGAAGCCGAGGAATTTCTCACATGGGAAATTGGCGCCCATCACGACACGGACACCACCTCGCTCGATGTTTCTCTCTTTCATACCGAGGTTGATCAGATGATCACTCCAATTCCGATCACAAAGCCGGATGACAAGAACACGATCAACGACAACGCCGCCGATGGCCACATTCAGGGCATCGAAGTCGAAGGTGCGTGGCGCTTTCATCCGCAATGGACACTCAGCGGATTCACTTCATGGCAGGATGGTGAAGTCGAGGCTCCTTCCTACATCAATGGACCCTTGGTCGAAAAAGACATGAAGTACCTGCTACCACTCACTGGATCGATCGCCCTGCGCTGGACACATCCTGATTCCAAATACTGGATCGAAGGTCGTGTCTTTGGCGCCGATACCGAGGACCGCACCAGCGATGCCGATCAAGTGGCCGACAAAGAACGCATCCCCACCAACGGCACGCCCGGCTATGTCATCGCATCGCTCTATGCCGGATGGAAGGTCAACGAGCACCTCGACCTCAGCTGCGGCGCGGAGAACCTCACCGACGAAGACTACCGCATCCACGGCTCAGGCCAAAACGAACCGGGCCTGACCGGTGTTTTCCGTGCGAAGGTGAGTTGGTGATGCCACAAAAAAGCGGCTGCAGGGCATCCCCCGCAACCGCTTTTGTTTAAAGTTTAATCAACCCGCGAAGTTCGCGGCGACGACATCCCAGTTGACCACATTCCAGAAAGCGCTGATGTAATCGGGTCTGCGGTTCTGATAGTTGAGGTAGTAGGCGTGCTCCCAAACATCGAGACCCAGCAATGGCTCGCCAGAGCATCCGGCAACAGCTTCACCCATCAGCGGGCAATCCTGATTCGGTGTTGAGCAAACAGCGAGTGAGCCGTCGGATTTTTTCACGAGCCATGCC
>JBMTCI010000197.1:0-3053 GCA_049430745.1 Luteolibacter sp.
TTTCAATTACCGGAAATCCGCCCACGCGGGTTTCCGGTTTTTTGTGTGGGGTGGTGAAAGGTAAATTTGCTCGTCAACATCTCTCGCTACATCTCATCGCATCGCATTGATACAAAAAAACACCCGGCCTCTAAGAGAAACCGGGTGTTGGGTAAAAAATGAGTGAGTTGGTTGATTACCAGTCGCCGCCGCCGCCACCTTTGTAGCCGCCACCGCCTTTGTAACCACCGCCACCACGGCGATCACCGCCGTAGCCACCGCCGCCACCGCCTTTGTAGCCACCGCCACCCTTGTAGCCACCACCGCCACCGCGGCGCTCGCCACCGTAACCGCCGCCACGACGCTCGCCGCCAAAACCACCGGAGCCGGGTGCTTTTGGTTCAGAGGCGTTCACGCGGAGTGCACGAC
The DNA here is from genome assembly GCA_049430745.1 of Luteolibacter sp. Taxonomy (GTDB): domain Bacteria; phylum Verrucomicrobiota; class Verrucomicrobiia; order Verrucomicrobiales; family Akkermansiaceae; genus Luteolibacter. The sequence continues at coordinate 409 of JBMTCI010000197.1, forward strand.
CTTGATATTCGAACCCATTGAGGGCCTCGACTGCGGCATTCAGTTGGCTTTGGTCGCCGAGGGTCACAAACGCGAATCCTTTGGATCTGCCGGTTTCGCGGTCGGTGATGATTTTGACCCTTTCAACAGGGCCGTGTGAGGCGAAGAGGCCGATGACTTCCTCTTCAGTTGCTGAGTAGGGCAGGTTGCCCACGTAGATGTCCATTTTGTCTTTTTCTAGTCACGCCATCACTTTCATCACTTCCTGAGACCATGGCGTTAGAGACCAGACGAAGCGCTTTCTTCTGCAAGGGTGCAGTCGAACAGGTGCATGTATGAGGGGAAGTCGGCTTGTTTGCAAGGTTTCTTTTTGCCGCTCAAGCACGGCGCCAACCGATCCGGATGTGCTCAAAAAAATACCGAATCGCCACCCTGGGTGGGTCTGGCGGTTGATTCTGTTAGAGACTCCGGCTCGAGATTTCCTGGCTGATTTCCTTGATGAATTCGTCGAGGGGTTTGGCACCGAGGTCGTCCTTGTCGCGATGGCGCACGGAGACCGTGCCTTCTTCCGCTTCGCGTTGGCCGATGACGAGCATGTAGGGGACCCGGTCGAGACGGGCGAGACGGATTTTGGCGCCGATTTTGTCAGAGCTGCGGTCGACCGTGAGGCGAACTCCGGCATCGGCAAGTTTCGCGGCGGCGGCTTCGGCAACCTCGAGGGTTTTTTCCGAGATCGGCAAAATGCGAACCTGTTCGGGTGCGAGCCAGGTGGGGAACTTGCCTTCGAAGTGCTCGATGAGCAACCCCGTGAAGCGCTCCATCGAACCGAAGGGCGCGCGGTGGATCATCACTGGCGTGTGAGCCTGATTGTCGGGTCCGATGTAGGAGAGGTTGAAACGCACCGGCAGGTTGTAATCGACTTGCACTGTGCCGAGTTGCCAATCGCGTCCGATCACATCTTTGACGACAAAGTCGATTTTCGGGCCGTAGAAGGCCGCTTCGCCGAGTTCTTCGGTGTAAGGCACACCGAGCGTTTGCACCGCTTCGCGCAGCGCGGCTTCGGCCTTGTCCCAATTTTCCGGCGAGCCGACGTACTTGTCGCTGGCGGGGTCGCGCAGTGAAAGTCGCACGCGGTAATCGTGCATGCCGAGCGTGCTCAACACTTTTTTCACGAGGTCAAGGCAGCCGGTGACTTCGGCGGCGACTTGATCGGGCGTGCAGAACAAGTGGGCGTCGTCCTGCGTGAAGCCGCGCACGCGGGTCATGCCACCAAGCTCGCCTGATTGCTCCCAACGGTAGACCGTGCCGAATTCGGCGAGGCGCACGGGAAGATCGCGGTAAGAGTGATGATCGCTCGCAAAGATCTTGATGTGATGCGGGCAGTTCATCGGCTTGAGCAGGTAGCCTTCGAAGTCGCCCTTCTCGAGTCCGTTGATGAGGGACGCGCAGGTCGCGTCTTCATCTGCGAGTTTTTCCAGCACATCGCGTTCGGGGATCGCGGGGTATTGGCTTTCCTGATAGTAGGGGAAGTGACCCGAGGTCCGGTAGAGGTCGAGCTTGCCGATGTGCGGCGTGAAGACTTGCGAGTACCCTTGGCGGTCGAGTTCTTCGGTGATGAAATCCTGCAGCGCGCGGCGAACGAGTGCGCCCTTTGGTTTCCAAAGGATGAGCCCTTGGCCGACCGCTTCGTCGATGTGGAAAAGTGCGAGCTCGCGGCCGAGGCGGCGGTGGTCGCGTTTTTTTGCTTCTTCGAGTCGGTTGAGGTGTTCCTCGAGCAACTCCTTGCTTTCGAAGGCCGTGCCGTAGAGGCGTTGAAGTTGTCCCTTCGATTCGTCGCCCATGTAAAATGACGATGAGACCGACATGAGTTTCACATTTTTGCACTTCGAGGTGTAGCCCACATGCGGGCCGGCGCAGAGGTCGATGAACTCGCCGTTTTGGAAACAGGAAATTTCCTCGCCCTCGGGGATCTTGTCGATGAGGTCGAGCTTGAAGCGCGATGGGTTGCCGGGACGCTCGGAAAGTCCACCGAGTCGGCCTGATTCCGCCATCGACTTTGCTTCCTCACGCGAAATTGTGCGCCGCTCGAACTTCTGATTTTCCTTGGCGATTTTTTTCATCTCCGCCTCGATCTTTTCAAAATCGTCGGGCGTGAGGCGGTGCTTCATGTCGAAGTCGTAATAAAATCCGTTTTCGATCGGCGGGCCGTAGGCAAATTGCGCGTCGGGCCAGATGCGCAGGATCGCGGTCGCCATGACATGCGCGCATGAGTGTCGCAGGCGCTCCAGGTCGGACATCTGCTGGCGTTCGTCGAGTGTCTTGCGTTCGTTCATGCGCGGGTAGGGAAACCTTGCAGGCGGGGGATGATCAAGGGAAATGCGGCAGTTTGCGCAGCGCGGATGGATTTCGTGTGACCGCATTGCTCCGCTTTTGAATTTCGCTTTTCCCGATTATCCGCTTGAGCGTCGCGGGTGTGCTAGGCAGATTGGCGCGTCCCAACGCAGCATGGTCAGCCCCAACACCAACACCGTCCACTCCGCCTACGACTCCAAGATCGAGGGCAATGTGATCGTCACCCGCGTCGATGCCGCGATCAACTGGATGCGCAAAAACTCGCTGTGGCCGATGCCGATGGGCTTGGCTTGCTGCGCGATCGAGCTGATGGC
>JBMTCI010000198.1:0-3050 GCA_049430745.1 Luteolibacter sp.
TTTGTTTTGTCTCGAGATGTTTTGGAATCATCTGGGTGTTAGGGAGTTGGAATTTTTTCTTCGTGAGGGTCCTTTGGAATGTGAATAAGTCGTGAAGAACCGCGAATAGGGCAGGCTCACGGTTGCAAATCAATGGCTTGGAAACGCATCATTGAATCCGATGTATTTGTCAGGCTGACAAAGCCAGCGACCATGCGAGCGATGTCGGGTGATGGGTTTGAATCGTCAAACGGTGGTTTTCCGCTTTACCGTATCGGTCGGTGTCGGCAAAAGATCATGCGCCGTTGGCACTGAGCCGCGGATCATACTTACTCGTTATTCATCATGGACATTCAGATTGCCTCGCTTTGCGACTTTGCTGCCGATTATAACGGCAAGCTCGTCATTTCCGGAACATTCGACACGCTTGCTGCCCGCTCTATGCCGGTGGTGCATCCCGCTTGTGCCCTCGCGCTTCGTTTTTGCTTCACGCAGGAGGATGCCGGACGCCACAAGCTCTCCATCAACATCATCAACGAAGACGGCGAGTCGCTCGATCCCAAAAACATGCCGATCGAGCCCGAGTTTGATGTGCAGCTACCGAACAACGCTCCTTTCCTGACTCGCAATGTGGTGATGAACCTGCAGGGGCTTCGTTTCCCTGAGGCTGGCATCTACTCGGTCGACATCGGTTGCGACGGCGAAATCATCGTGCGTCTTCCGCTGCGTGTCGTGCATGTGCAGCAGGGGCCAAACGGTGAAGCTCAGGCTGGCTGATTTGCCGTTGCCTCGTGAAAATCGCGCCAGCGATCAGCGCATCAATCCCGCGACAAATTCCGTGAAGAAATCGGCGCCTTGTTGAAGGACGTCGATGTCGATGTGCTCGTCTGCTGTGTGGGCCTGATCAATCGAGCCTGGGCCGATGCAGACACTGGGGATGCCACCGTGCGAAAGGTGGGCGGCGTCGGAGAACCATGGCGCGCTGGCGAGTTTGGTTCCGCCGGATGTCTTGAGCAGGCGTTGGATCATTGGATGATCCGCGCTCGTTTCCATGGGCGGATTTTCGTGGGGATTGATCAGTTCGACTGGCAGGGCGAGTTGATCGATGCATTCGCGCAGGAGTTTGAGTCCGCCCCCGGCCGCGGCAAGTGACGGCGTGACGCGGATGTCGAGTTCCGCCTCTGCGAGGTCGGGCACAATGTTTGGGCGCGAGCCGCCACGGATCAGGCCTATGTTGAGGGTCGAGTAACCGAGAGTCGGATGAGTGAAACTTGCCAGTGTGGCGCCGAGGCTGCGTTCGATTTCGAGAATGCCTTTGGCCAGCTTGAGGATCGCATTGTCGCCGCGTTCTGGCTGGGAACTGTGGGCAGCGAGGCCGGTGGCGCGCAGGGTTGCCCAGAGGGATCCTTTCGTGAGGTGGACGATTTCCATCGAGGTCGGCTCGCCGGCCATGGCGAATGTGTAATCAGCCCCGTGGTGCTTGGCGAAATGCTTGGACCCCCATTGGCCGGACTCCTCGCCCATGAAGGCAACGAAGTCGATGGCGACCGGCAACGATGCGAGTCGGTCGCGATGGCGAGCGAGCGCGGTGAGCATGGCGGCCATAGAGCCTTTGGTGTCGGAAGCACCGCGTCCCCAGATTTTTCCGTCGCGAATTTCGCCGCTGAAGGGATCGATGCTCATGTGGGCGACGCCGACCGTGTCGAGGTGCGGGCCGAAAAGAATGCGCGGGCGTCCATCGAGTGGCGCAAAGAGCGCGATGAGGTTCGGGCGCCCGGGCAGGATTTCCTCGAGGGTCACCGTGGCACCGATGGCCTCGAGCCAGTCGCGCAGGAAATTGGCGATCGCCGCTTCGCCAGTTTGACTGGTGCCGGGTAAGTTGTCGGGATTGACCGAAGGAATGCGGATCAATGCCTGAAGGAGAGAAACCACATCGTCGTTCATCGTGGAGAGATTTTTCCCCGTATCGGATCGGTCGGCAAGACTCCAAGTCGCGGTGCTTTACAAATGCCTCGCCGAAAGGCATCGCTCGCGTGGCATGAAATCGATTCTGCGGGTTTTCTCCTATCTTCGCCGTTATCCGGCGATGGCGGCAGTTCAGCTGTTTTGTGCGGTGGGCATGACTTTGGCCGTGTTTGTGTTTCCGAATGCCACGGGTCATGTGATTGACAAGGTCATCCCCGATCCCTCGCGGCATCATGAGTTTTTGTTTTGGACGCTGGTGGCCTTGGCGGGATTTTTGCTCAAGGACGGCCTCAACGCCTTGCGGATTTTCGTGAACAACACCTTTGAGCAAAAGGTCATTTTCGACATCCGATCGGACCTCTATGGCAAGATCCAGAAATTGCCGCTCGCTTGGTTTGATGGAAAGCGGACGGGCGACATCATGACGCGGGTGGTCGAGGATGTGACCAATATGGAGCGGGTGTTGATTGACGGCATTGAGCAGGGATTGGTTGCCGCGCTGCAGGTGCTGGGGATCGGAATTTTTCTCTTCATTCTCAATCCGATGGTCGCAACTTGGGCGACCTTGCCCGTGCCCTTGCTTGCGGTGGGCGCGTGGATTTATTCCACCAAGGGCAGGGATCGTTACAGCAATCAACGCGATGCCGCATCGGATCTCAACGCGCTGCTGCACGACAACATTTCGGGGGTGCGTCAGATCAAAGCCTACGCCGCGGAGGGGGCGGAGCATGAAAGGTTCAATGAGTTTTCAAACCAACTTCGCGTGACGACGCTGCGGATGATGAAGTGGTGGGCGCTGTATTCGCCGGGCATGTCGTTTTTACGGATGGTGGGATATGTGCTGGTGCTGGGCTTTGGTGGCGCGGCGGTGATGAAGGGCGATTTGTCGCTGGGCGATTTCACAAAATTTCTGCTGTTTCTCGCCTTGTTTTATGAACCGATCGATCGACTCAATTCGCTCAACCAGATGCTTCTTTCAGGTCGCGCGGCGGCTGACCGCGTATTTGAGATTCTTGATTCGACTGAAGAGTTGCATGCGGCGGAAGGAAAGGAATTGCCGTCAAAAATCAGCGGCCATGTGCGCTTCGAAAGGGTTTCGTTTTCGT
>JBMTCI010000199.1:0-3025 GCA_049430745.1 Luteolibacter sp.
GTGCGACTCTGCATGGATCGCGGCGGCCTCTCCGGCGATGATGGCCCGACGCATCACGGCCTCTTCGACATCGGATATCTGCGCCACATCCCCGGACTCGTGCACATGCAGCCGAAGGATGAAAACGAATTTGTCGACATGCTCCACACGATGGCCGCCTACGATAAAGGCCCATCGGCCATCCGCTACCCGCGCGGTCCGATCCGCGGCACGGCAGTAAAGGAACAAAGAGAGCTGTTAGAAATCGGCAAGGCCGAGGTCGTCGCCGATGGCGCGGATGTCGCGCTCATCGGTCTCGGTACGATGTTTGAAATGGCCGAGCGCACGAAGGAAATGCTCGAGGCCAAAGGTCTTTCCGTCGCGCTCATCAACCCGCGCTTCATCAAGCCGCTCGACACCGCGGTGCTTGAAACCTACGCGCGCAAGTGCCGCGTGCTCTGCACCTTCGAGGATCATGTGATGCTTCACGGTTTCGGCGCGGCCGTCATCGACCACCTCCACTCGGTCGGCATCCACACGCCGGTCGAACGCATCGCGTGGCCCGATGAATTCATCGAGCACGGCAAGCCCGAAACACTTCGCGAACTGCACGGCCTCACGGCAGAGGTCGCCACCAGCAAGGTGCTCGCACGCCTCGGATAGATTCAATAAACGCAAGCCATGTCCGCCAAAGCCACATGGAAAGTCAGCGCGGCGGTCATGGCCAGCCGCGTGCTTGGGCTGCTGCGCGAAATGATGTTTGCCGGACTCTTTGGCGGCAGTCGCTGGATGGATTGCTTTTATCTCGCGTTCAAGGTCCCCAACCTGCTGCGCGACCTCTTCGCCGAAGGCGCTTTATCGCAGGCATTCGTCACAACCTTTTCCAAAAAACTCAAATCCGATGGCGAGGCCTCGGCATGGCAACTCGCCAACAAGGTGATGACACTCGCCGCCGTCGCCATGGGCGTGATCACACTCATCGGCATCGCTGCCGCTCCGTGGATCGTCGAGTTTCTCACCTCGCTCTCACGCTCGGGCAGCACCGCGCGCAACTACAACCCGGAGGAAATCGCACTCACCGTGACGATGGTCCGCGTGATGTATCCCTTCATTCTGCTCGTGTCACTCGCTGCTTTGGTGATGGGCATGCTCAACGCGCGCAATGTCTTCGGCATGCCGGCGCTGTCGTCATGTTTCTTCAACCTCGGCTCGATGATCGGTGGCGCGGCACTCGGCTGGTGGATGGATCCGACATGGGGCAAACAAAGTCTCGTCGGATTTTCAATCGGCGTGGTGATCGGTGGCTTGGCGCAACTGGTTTGTCAGTTTCCCGCGCTACGCGCAGTCGGCTATCGATTCGTCGCCGACTTCCGATGGAAAGATTCCGGCGTTCAAAAAATTCTCAAGCTTATGGGCCCGGCGGTGATCGCCTCATCGGTCGTGCAGGTGAATGTGGTGGTCAACGCGATGTTTGCCTACGGCGTCGGCGAAGGCGCGGTGAGTTGGCTCAGCTATGCCTTTCGTCTCATGCAATTGCCGATCGGTGTCTTTGGTGTCGCCGTGGCGACTGTCACGCTGCCCGCACTCTCGCGCGCGGCGACGGATGGCGTCACTGATGATTTTAGAAAAACATTATCAAAAGGTCTGCGCTTGGTCGCGTTTCTTGTGCTGCCCGCATCGATCGGTCTCATATTGCTAGCCGATCCCATCGTAAGCCTGCTGTACGAACGCGGTGCTTTCGACGCCCATGATCGCATGCAAACCGCCGCCGCTCTGCGCGCCTACTCCTTTGGACTGCTCGGCTATGCGTGGCTCAAGGTTTTGCAACCGGCCTTTTATGCCGTCGAAAAACGCTGGCTGCCAATGATGGTCAGTATCCTCGCCCTGCTGCTCAACCTCGCGTTCAACTGGTTCTTTGTCTTCGTGATGCGCTGGGGCCACGAATCGCTAGCTCTCACCACCAGCATCTCCGCCACAGTGAATTTCTTCATCCTCTTCATCGCGATGCGACGCTTCGCCGGAAACATCGGCGGCGGTGAGTTGCTCGGACTGCTCGGCAAACTTGCAATGGCGGCTGGCGTGATGTCGCTTGTCTGCATAGCCGCCAATCAATGGCTCTTCCCTGATCCGGGGGCGCTTCCCATGTGGCAACGCGCGTTTTGGCTCATGCTCACGATCGGAGTCGCACAAGTCGCTTATTTTGCGGTCGCAAACTTGATGAAGGTCGACGAAGCAAAAGAAGCCATCGCCATGGTGATGCGAAAAATCCGCGGCTGAGCTTGGCCTTGAAACTTTATTCCTTTTTCGCCCTCGGCACGATCAGAGTCGGCACCACCGCCTTGCGCAACATGCCTTCGGCCACGCTGCCAAGCAGAAGCGCCGCGATCGCGCCATGCCCGTGTGAGCCGAGCACCACAAGGTCCGCGTGCTTTTCTTTCACTTGATCAAGCAAGGCCGTCAAAGCTCCACCCTCAGCGATTTGTGAAACGGCATTGGGCACATCCTTGTGCACGGTCTCAAGCAGTTCGCCGAGCTTGATCACTGCGCGGCGCTTGGCCTCTTCGTGATAGGCATGAAGCGCGGGAAACTCATCAGGTGTGAAACCATAAGCCGTATAGCTAGGCTCGGGTTCAACCACATGAAACAGGCACAAATTCGCCCCCAAGGCCTTGGCGAGCATCGTACCGGTGGACACGACCTGTTTGGTGATATCGGAAAAATCAACGGCGACGAGAATCGTTTTCATGACAATTACAACAAAGCATCGCTCCGCACGCGGCGCAATCACGCAATGAGCATGCATGCCTCGAATCCGGATTTGGCAAAGCATGACTCATGGTCTTCAATAAGCACGCCATGATCCGATTTCTCCATACCCGCATTCGCGTGCGCGACCTCGACCGCTCTGTCGCCTTCTATCAAAAGCTCGGCTACACCCCGGGCGAAATGAAGGACTCGCCCCAAGGCAACCGCCTCGCCTTTCTTGAGCTGCCCGGCAACGATGTCTTCCTCGAACTCTGCCACTCGCCGGACTACACCGCCACCT
>JBMTCI010000200.1:0-2996 GCA_049430745.1 Luteolibacter sp.
CTCCAGGCATTGATCACCCCCGCGATCTCGGCCGATTTCCTCTCACCGCCCTTCATCAGTTTTTTCATCCAACACTTTGCGATCGTCGCCGCCGCGATCCACATCCCACTCGTCGAAGACTGGCGGCCGAAATCCCCACTTTGGAAATCCCCCTTCGACGCCTACCTCGCCGCCTTCGGCTACATGGTCTTTTCGATCCTCATCAACCAATGGCTCGGCACCAACTTCGGCTTTACCTCCCGCCCGCCAGAAAATGCCAGCATGATCGACCACCTCGGCCCTTGGCCCTGGTACCTTGCCTCTTTCCAACCCCTTGCCTTCACGCTATTTTTCATCCTCGCCATCCCCCTGAGCCGCTCCAAGCCCAACGGGGCAAATGGACCTCACGAATGAAAAACAAATTAGGCCTCATGCCTCGCTGTAGGATAACAAGAGCCCATGACCACTCTCAGCCTCATGCCCGACAACAAACCCGCGCCCACCGAATGGCGCGAATGGTTGGCCCTGCACGCCCCCAAACTTCTGCTTTTTGCACGTCAGCAAACCCGCTCCCGCGAGGACGCCGAGGATGTCCTGCAAGATGCGCTGGTGATGCTGGTGGAAAAACTTCGCAACGATCAGTTCATCGGCGGATCCGACGCGTGGCAGTCCTACCTCTACGCATCCATCCGCCGTCTCGCCATCGACCTTGGGCGCCGCGATGACCGCCGCAAACGCCGCGAAGATACTGTCGCTGCCGACCGACCGGAGACCGACGCCAACGGCCCACATCCATGGTTCGAATCCGAATCCTCAGGCGACGAGGTCCGCAGCCAACTCGAATCCAAGCTCAAGGAACTCCCGCAAAAATTCGCCGAAGTGATCGTGATGAAAATCTGGGGCGAGCGCACCTTTGCCGAAATCGCCGAAATCCTCGACATCTCACAAAACACCGCTGCCTCGCGTTACCGCTATGGTCTTGAGGCCCTAAAAAAATCTTTGAGCAGCGCGCGCCGCCGAGGAGACCTTTCAATTTGATCAACCCTGCAAGCAACCGCCATGCACGACGACACCTCGCACCTCGAAGCCGAACTTCGCAAGCTCCGTCCATCGGGTCCGCATGACCAACTCATCGATCGACTCGAGCGCTGCGCCCTCGGCGATTGGTCGGAACCCCTCGATGCCGAACTCGATTTCGAGGAAAAACTGCGCGCCGAATCACCCGCCCGACTCGATCCCGCACTGATGGCCTCGCTCGAAGCCATCTGCACGGCCATCCCATTTCCCAAAGAAAAAAACATCGTCGGATTTCCAAAAACAAAAGCACTGCCGCCCGCATCCAAGCGCGGTCAATACGCCGCTGCCGCCGCAATCGCATTGCTGGGAGCCGCTACTGCCCTGCTCTACCCGATCAAGGAAAGCAATCCTTCCTCCATGGCGAAAAATGCGCCTGCCGACGAATTCGCCCGCACCAATGGCCCGACCCTCACCCCCGCCTCGTTCAAACGCGGCCTTACCGCCGCCAGCGACGAAGGCGTCGTCTGGCAAGCCAAGCAAGGCCCCCATCGCGTGCTCAAATTTACCTATCAGGACTGCGCCACGCTCCGCGACGACAAGGGCCGCACCTACGAAGTCGAGCAACCGCGCGTGGAATACTTGTTTGTTCCCGCCAAAACCGACTGATCCCACGGCTTGAACAAATTTGCATAAGTACGACGCTCATCGTAACAAAGTCACCAATATGAATTACGGCAAAGTCCTCACCGCCATCACTGTCAGCCTCATGGCCACCCGCGCAGCGGCGGTGGAGGCCCCAGCCGATGACGCCCCACCGCCCGCACGCAGTCTCGAACGGGAGAATCAGGCACTCACACCACCCGCAGCACCAGCACCAACAGCCAGTGTCGCAAGCAAGCCTGGCAACGCATTTCTCGGAGTCGTTTCCGAATCCGTTCCAGAAACCTTCACCTCCCACTTGGGCATCGATAAAGCCATCGTTGTCAAAAGCCTCATGCCCGATGGCCCTGCCGCCAAGGCCGGCATCATGGCCAACGACATCATCACGCACATCGGCGGACAAGCGATCCAGTCACCCGACGAGCTCACCCGCAAAGTCACCTCGCATCAACCCGGCGAAAAACTTCGCGTCGCGATCATCCGCAAAGGACAACCACAGGATCTCGATGTCACCCTCGGTCAACGCCCGAACGAGTTCGCCGATACCATTCCTGAGCCGCGCACAAACAAACCCGATCTCAACGCGATCCCCAACGATCTGCGCGAACGCGCCCGTCAAATGCTTGGCGAAAACTTCGGCGAGCGGGAAATGAACTTCGAGCAACAACTCCAAGGCATTTTTCCTGAGATGAACGATGCGATGGAACAGCTTCGCAAGCACATGGAAAACGCTAGGCGAAATCTCCAGGCGCCAAAATTCAACCGCGAGCGCGGCATTCACCTTCAGCAAGGGGCAACCTTCCGCCTCAGCGACGAGAGAGGCTGTGTCGAAATCCATTCCAACAACGGCAGCAAGGAGGTCACAGTCCGCGACAAAGATCAGAGAATCACTTGGAGTGGTCCTTGGGACACTGCGCAGGACAAGGCTGCTGCACCCGAGTCAGTGCGCGAACGCATCGAGGCCCTCAACATTGACTCATCCTTCGGCGGCAACGGACTCAGACTCCGCCTCGGCGGCATCCCCGACAACAAATGATGCCACCCCAACCATTTTTTCATGGGTAAACAACGCGACGGGTTTTTCGCGTTGATGGTGTGACCCGCGTCGGATGCGTCCGGCGCGGGTTTTTCATGATGATCTAAAACCGCCGCACCACCGTGTCCACGCGCTGACGCTCATCCGTCTCAGGATAATCGAGCGTGTAATGCAATCCCCGCGATTCTTTGCGGCGCAGCGCGCACTCAACGATGAGACCTGCGACTGCGACCAAGTTTCGCAGCTCGAGGATGTCAGGATTCACCCGATGACCCCAATAAAACTCGCGCACCTCGCGCTTGAG
>JBMTCI010000201.1:0-2966 GCA_049430745.1 Luteolibacter sp.
CGCCGTTTCGAGGAACGCCGCAAACGCTGGGCGGAATGGGAAGATTTCGAGGACTAAACACCCTCACCACAAGAAAGCGCCCCGAAGGACGGCAATCCAACGGGGCAAAGTTAAACCACAAGAAAAGCAGTAATAACAAAATGAGTAACACACAACTGACTACACAAGTCAACACACAATCGGTCGCCCTCGGCGACATGCAGGTCATGGCCTCGGCCATCGTGAAATCGGGTCTCTTCGGCATGAAGACACCAGACCAGGCACTGGCGCTGATGATCGTGGCGACCGCCGAAGGTCGTCACCCCGGATCGGTGGCGAGTGACTACCACATCATCCAAGGCCGCGCATCGCTGAAGGCGGACTCGATGCTGGCGCGGTTCCAGCAAAGCGGCGGGCGTGTCGAGTGGCACGACCACACGAACGAGAAGGTGGCGGCGACATTCTCCCACCCTGCGGGCGGATCGCTCCGCATCGATTGGGACATGGCTCGCGCCAAGGCGGCTGGGCTGGGATCGAAGGACAACTGGAAATCCTACCCTCGGCAGATGCTTCGGGCGCGGGTGATCTCGGAGGGAGTCCGTGCGACCTTCCCGGCGGTTCTCAATGGGATGTATACCCCGGAAGAAGTCGGTGAGTTTGACTCCCCTCGCCCGACACGCTCGGTGAAGGTGGAAGTGACCCCGGAGCCGGTGGCGGAAGCACCGAAGCTCATCGAGGTCGAGGCCGTGGCGGTTTCGGCTGATACCACGCCGGAACCAGATTGGGCGGACGAATTGGAAAAGCGCATTTTTGAGCATGAGGCAAAGGTCAACGCCTTCCTCATCGCCAAAGGCCAGATCACCGAGGGGCAGACCTTCCGCGACATCTCGGACGAGGGCTACCGCAACCGGGTGCTGTCGAACACGCCACGATTCATCGAGGCCGTATTGAAGGAGGTCGCATGATCCGACACTCCGCTCTCGACAAGCTCGACCTGTGTCCTTGCTTTGAATCCAACCCCGTCTCCGGCCCTGCGGCGGAGCGTGGGACCCGGATGGACTTGGCCTTCCGGGGTCTTCTCATGGGGGAGCGCCAGCCGTTCCTTTCGCTCTCCGACGACGAGCAGGACTCGGTGTTGTGGGCGGTCACAACGGCCAAGGAATTGGCAATGGGGCATGAGATCGTCGCCGACGAGGCGCTTCTCAAGGTGACCACGCCGCACCTTGACCATGTCGGCACCGAGGATGCGCGGGTGGAGGCGCTTGCCAAGAGCATGGACCTCAAGTCGGGCCAATTACGCTCGTATCACAAGCAGCAGAGTGCCTATGCCCTCGGCAACATGGCTCGGACCTTTGCGACCGAGTGGGAGTGCGTGTTGCTATTCTGCGACCAGCGCGAGGTCGTCCACTATACCTACACCTTTGAAGAGGCCGATGCATGGGTGAAGGGGATCGTGGCCTCGGCGACCGATCCGAACCGCCAACCTTGCGCGAATGAGTATTGCGGCTGGTGCCTCAAAAAAGACCGATGCTCACAGGTTGTCGAGCCGGTCGTTCAAACGCTGGCGACCGTGGAATCCTCGGTTTCGCTGGCCGATGTCCGGCAGGGTATTCTCGCCGACCCGGATCGGCTTGGGAAATTCCTCAAGGCGGCGTCGATCTTTGAGAAGGAACTCCTCAAGCCGATCAAGGATGCGGCGAAGGAAATCCTCGCGGCCAATGGGGAGGTTCCCGGGTGGAAGCTCCAGCACCAGAGTGGCAGCGAGTATTTCGACCGGCTGGCCGTTGTCTCGGCGGCAGTCGCCGGGAAGAGCGGCCTCGATGACCTCGTCGCGGCGATGGGTGGCGACATGGGTGGCAAGGCGTTCCGCGAATGGCATGAGAAAATGCGGATGCCGGTGCGTGAGGAGAACGCGCAACGCAAGGCCGATATCGTGAAGCTCGTCGAGGACAAGCCGAAGAAAGCGAGGGCGGCGAAATGAACGATCTCCAAACCGTCATGGACTTGTTTGAAACCACCCGTGAGGACTACCTCGCCGAAGCCCGACTCGCAGCGGAATCCCTAGCCAATCAGAGGGGCGTCATCACGGTCAACGATGTTCGCGAGATGTGTCCACCTCCTGCAAACATCGATCCCCGGGTGATGGGTGCGATCTTCAAGTCAAAAGCATGGCAGAAGGTTGGTTATATGTCCTCCAGCCGCGCTCACATGAGGCCAATCGCCATGTTTGAAAGGAAGGCATGAAATGAGGTGGCTCAATATCGAGATCGCGAACCTCCGCTCCCCGGCGTTTGTCGGGGCGGAGCCGGTCGAGCGGGCGACTTGGTTGTCCCTTCTCGCTTACTGCTCCGACCAAGAAAACGGCGGCGTCATTAAGGCATGCCGTGAGTGGAAAGACCGGCAATGGCAGATGACCTGCGGAGTGTTGGCAAGCGAGGTTTCCGCACAAGCGCAACTTTGGGAGTGGCGCGGGCGCGACCTACGCATTGCATTCTATCCGGTTGCGAAGGAAGCCGAGGTTCAAGCAAAACGCGAATTTGCTTCCCGTGGTGGTCAAGCAAGTGGTGAAGCACGACGCGAAGCTCAGCTTCAAGCTCAGCTTCAAGCTCAGCTTCAACCAGAAGGTCAAGCAGGTGCTTCACAGGATGGCGAAGCTGACCTCGAACGGAAAGGAAAGGAAAGGAATGTAATGGAAGGGAAAGGAAAGGAAGTAGGTCGCTCCGCTCCTCAAAGCAACGCCTACCTTCTCGATGAGGAGTTCTGGGCGGAGATGCGGCGGCATTATCCGGGCATCGATGTCGATGCGGAGTCCCGCAAGATGGACGCATGGCTCCTCGCCCGCCCCGGACGCAAGAAGACCCGTCAGTTTGTCATCAACTGGCTTAACAAGGTGGAACCGGCGCTCGCGCCAGCCAAAGTCGAGGAGGTCGAACAATGGTAGCCACGGTCCAATGCTGCGCGAGCGAGTCGTGCTACAACTCGGTGCC
>JBMTCI010000202.1:0-2948 GCA_049430745.1 Luteolibacter sp.
CGCACATAGCGGCCCTTGGCTCCTTTTGCGTCGACAAGCAGGCCGAAGCGCGATTCCACATAGGGATTGTCAGAGCCTTTGCCGAGCTTTGAAGAGTCGTCGTAATCGTTGTTGTAAATCGTCGTGACGCCGGTTTTGAACTCAGCATCATCGGAGACTTGGATGATCACATCGTGGTAGGCGCGCTTCTGGGAGTGGAAGTGCCACACCCACACCGCGGAAACTTCGGCGCTTTTCTCAAGATCGATCTGCACCCACTGGGTGCCGCCGGACAATTCGACATAGTAGCCTTCGCCAGCTTGCTTGTCGCCATCGGTGACATAGGTGAGCTCGCCGATCATCGGATACTCCTCGCTGCTGGTCACCGGTTTTCCGGCGGAAAGCAGGGTGGTACCTTCGGGCACGAGGAGCTCGGGAGCCTTGACCAAGGCCTGCACGAGGTTGGGAACATCCATCGGTTGTGGCGTGCCTTCGATCAACTCGGGCGGGAGCTCGGTGGTAAGGGGCACTCCGCTCGCGGGTGCTGCTGGCGCTGCGTTGCTGGCAGCGGCGGGTTCCTCAGTGGTTTTCTTTCCGCATGCGGTGAGGGCCAATGCGGCGATGGTGAGAACGGTGCTGGCGATGTGTTGTTTTTTCATGATCAGACGGAGAGGTGTTCGGCGGTGAAATTGATGGGCTCGCGACTCAGCGCCGAGGGGTTGACCCAGTAAATCGGCGCTTCGCTTTCGAAGGCGTGGCGCGCGTCGCAGTTGAGCTTGGCCTTGCCGCGCACGGCCTCGAAGAAATTTTCGAGGTGCGGCTGGTGGGGTGGCTTGGAGAGATCGCCGGGAAGCGCGTAGGCCTCGGGCGCGGCAGATTCGTAGGACGCGATCGCATCGCTGTTTTGCGCTTGTGGCGCGGCTGCAGCCTGACGCTTGAGGAATCCGCGTGAGACGAGCTCGTCCCATGATGGCGCGCTCGATTCGCGGTAGATATTGGTGTAGGCCGAGCGTTCGGAGATATTGATCGTTGCCTCGGTGCCCATGAAACTTTCGTAGTATCCGCCACCGGCGCTGGTGGTGGTGAGCACCTGATAAAACGCGCGCACTCCACCTTGTGGAGTTTCGTAATCAAAGATCGTCATCACATTGTCGAAGTGCTCGCGCGTTTTGAAATAATCATTGCCACCCGAGGCGAAGACCGACTTGGGGGAAACCCCAAGGAACCAGTTGAAAATGTCGATCTGGTGCGCGCCGAGGTCGGAGATCGGGCCGCCCGAAAGGTCGCGATAAGTGCGCCAGTTCATGAACTGGTGCATGTCCTTGAATCCGTAGCGCGCGAGAACCTCCGGCTTGATCGCCAGTTTTGGGTTGTAGCTGATGTCCTGCGACGATGAAACCGCGCGGTTCCACTGACCGTTGATGTTCACGATTTGGCCGCAAATGCGATTGCCATTGATGAGTTGTTCGAGCGTGTAACGGTAACGTGGGTTGCTGCGGCGCTGGTGACCGATCTGGCAGAGCTTGCCGGTTTTTTCCATCGCTCGCACCATCGCGCGCGCGGCATCGATGGTGTTGGCCATCATCTTTTCGCAATACACATGCAGACCGGCCTCGAGACACTTGACGGTGTGTGGTGAGTGCCAGAAATCCGGCGTTGCGACGATCGCGGCGTCGAGACCTTTTTCCGTCGCCAGCATTTCGTCGATGTCGGCATATCCCTTGGGCGTGTGACCTTGCAGCGAGCGCACTTTGGCGATGCCACCTTTGAGATTGTAGTCCCAAATGTCGCAGATCGCTTGGAAATGAAGGCCCGGGATATTCGACATCGCATCGAGCAGGACCTTGCCCTGCTTGCCGAAGCCGACGAGCGCGACATGGATTTTGTCCGCTGCATCGCCTTGTGCCGCGCGTAGGATGTTGGGCGCGCCAAGGACCAAGCCGGCAGCGAGACCGCCCGCTGTCTTGCCCATGAAATCGCGACGACTGATCACGCTGGTTTCGTTATTCATGCGATTACCACTTTTTGAGGACCGTGAAACGATTGTGTCCGGCCAGAGCGAGGGCCATCACGATCATGATCATGTGCACTCCGAGCCAGGCAACTCCTTCGTCCTGTTTGATGAGAATGAGCCCCCAGGTGAGGCTGATGTAGAGAAGCCCGAGCGCGAAAAGTGACGCGCGGCTGGCGATGCCCAAGAGGATGGTGAGGCCAAGCACAATCAGCGAGGGGCCAAGCACCTTGTCGTAGAGGTTCAGCATGGTTCCATTCATCAGCGGCTCGGCCTTGAATTTTTCCATGAGGGCCTGCGGCACGCCGTGGTAATTTTCGAGGGCGTAATGCTTGGTCGAAGCCGAGGCGGTAAGCCCATAGCTGTTGGCTGCGCCGTCGATGCTAACCGCATCCTGAGAGGCTTTGGAGCCGGCGAATTTTTCAAAGCCTGTTTGGATCGCCCGCATCGCGAGCCAGAGCCGCAGCAGCAGGGATGCGAAAACGAGAGCCAGTTGGTTGCCTTCGCCGCAGGTTTTTTGGCTGCAGCAGGTGTCATCGGATGAGTTCGACATGGGTTGAACGGGGGTTTGTGAGAGAGAATTCGGGAATTTTGGGGAATGGTGAACCTTGACCACTGCCGGGGGCGAGAATGTTTCCCCCAACCAGCGTTGCCAACAACATTTTCCGCTTAGGTCTGGAATTTAAGACGGCAGCGTAGGGCACTGCGGCGTGGCATGTGACGGGAATGGTGACAGAAAACTCGCATGGAGTCGTTGGTTTCTGGCTCGCGCCGCACTAAAGCCGCCCGGCAGAAGATTTTTCTGTGAAATCGCACAAAATGATCGAGCTCCATTTCATGCCGGTCTTTGGCATCGCCAAAATGAAGTTGGCATGATGCCTGCCCTGATGATTTCGCGGGCTGGGTGACAAATTTTAGTTTGTCTGCGGATTTGGTTCGGAGGAGCCAGGTTCTAAGC
>JBMTCI010000203.1:0-2940 GCA_049430745.1 Luteolibacter sp.
ATGGGATGAAGTTTCAAGTTTCAAGAGAGGAGAATGCTCGATCGCGGTAGGGCGCCGCGAGGCCGCGTCGCCCTACCGAGTGAAGGCGTGCAGCACGATGCTGCGGTTACGATTCCAAGCGGATCGAGGTCGAGCGGCCGTGGGCGTCGAGGCCTTCGATGCGGGCGAATTCTTCGACGACCGAGAGCGAGGCCTTGATGGATTTTTTGTCGAGTCGCACAATGCTGGTGCGGCGTTGGAATTGATCGGCGCGCAGGCCTGAGAATGAGCGTCCCGCGCCACCGGTGGGCAGGGTGTGGCTGGGTCCGGCAAGGAAGTCGCCGATTGCGACAGGAGAAAAATTTCCGAGATAGATCGCTCCTGCGCCGCGAACTTTTGGTAGCCAGCGTTTTTCGTCAGCGGTGATGAGCGAGAGGTGTTCTGGGCAGAACGCGTTGCTGATGGCGATGCCTTCTTCGAAGGATTTCAGATGAAGAAGGAAAGTGCCGGTCTTAAGAACATTGCGGATGATTTTTCCGCGCGAGAGGAGCGGCATTTGTTTTTCGATCGACGCCACCACGCGGTTGAGCAAGGCCTTTGAATCGGTGGCGAAGCCGACCACGCTGTCGCCGCCGTGTTCGGCTTGAGCGAGAAGGTCGGCGGCGATGAAGTCGGGGTTGCCTGACTTGTCGGCGAGAATGAGAATTTCGCTCGGGCCTGGTAGGAGGTCGATCGAAACCGCGCCGACGAGTTGGCGTTTGGCTTCGACCACGAAGCGGTTGCCGGGGCCGAAGATGCGATCGACGGGTCGGATGGATTTTGTGCCAAGCGCGAGTGCTGCGATGGCTTGGGCTCCGCCGACTTTGACGATCTCGGTGGCGCCTGCCTGTTTCAATGCGTAGAGCAGCGCGGGGTTCACCGATCCATCGGGTGCACAGGGTGTGGCGGCGATGATTTCCGGCACGCCGGCGGCTTTGGCGAAACCGGCGGTCATCAGTGCGGTCGAAACAAGCGGGGCCTTGCCGCCGGGCACATAGACGCCGACGCGGTCGAAGGGAGTGAAGCGTTCGCCGACCGTTGCGCCTTCGGCATTTTTCATTGACCAATCCTTGCGCAGGCTGCGCTTGGCGAAGGCGTTGATGTTTTTGAGGCTGCGCGAAACGGCACTGCGGGTGGCGCGACTCACCGATTTTTCGGCGGCGGCCATTTCCGCTTCGGTCACAAACAATGCTTTTGGTTTGAGCGTTGCTCCGTCGAAGCGTTTGGTGAGCGTGACGAGGGCTTCATCGCCTTTCGCGGCGACTTGCGCGATGATTTCGCTGACCAAATCGCGAACGCCAGCTTCGGGGATTGCGCGGCGGTTGAGCCGTCTCACGAAGGCCCGGTATTGCGGGTCGGTGTGACTGAAAATTTTCATGCCCGCTTCTCAACTGGAACGAAGGGTCGCAAGGTGGCGCCGGTGTAAATCTGGCGCGGACGCACGATGCGGCTCTCCGTGTCTTCCATCACTTCTTTGTAGTTTGCGACCCAGCCCGGCATGCGACCGATGGCAAACATGACCGTGAACATGTCGGTCGGGATGCCGATGGCGCGCATGATGATGCCGCTGTAGAAATCGACATTCGGATAAAGTTTGCGGGCGATGAAGTATTCGTCGTTGAGCGCGATCTCTTCGAGTTTCTTAGCGATTTCGAGCAGCGGATCCGACTTGTGAAGTTGGGCGAGCACCTTGTCGCACTGTTGCTTGATGATGACCGCGCGCGGATCGAAGCTCTTGTAGACGCGGTGGCCGAAGCCCATGAGGCGGCGGTTGCCGACCTTGTTTTTTACTTCGGTGAGGAACTTCGTGCCGTCGTCGCCTTCGCGATGAATTTCCTCGAGCATTTCGAGCACTGCTTGGTTGGCACCGCCGTGAAGCGGTCCCCATAGCGCGCAGACTCCGGCGGATGCCGAGGCGAAAAGATTGGCACGGCTCGAGGCAACCGTGCGGACCGTTGAGGTCGAGCAGTTTTGTTCGTGGTCGGCGTGAAGCAGAAAGATCAGGTCGAGTGCCTTGACGATTTCCGGGTTGAGTTCGCAGTCCTCGCCGGGTTGCGAGAACATCATGTGAAGGAAGTTCGCGGTGTAATCGAGAGTCGTGCGCGGATAGATCGGCGGCAGGTCGTGAGCTTTGCGGTAAGCAAACGCGGCGATGGTGCGAATTTGGGAAATGAGGCGAGCCGCGTGATGCGGGAAATTCATCTCGCGGTTGTCGCCACTCGCGAGGTCCGGGTAATACGACGACGCGGCGTTGATCATTGCCGAGAGGATCGCCATCGGGTGGGCGGTGTGAGGGAAGCCCTCGAAGTGAAAACGCATGCTCTCGTGGAGCATTTGGTTTTCGGTCAGCAGCGTGGAAAATTCGGCAAGCTGCGTGGCGGTGGGAAGCTCGCCGTAAATGATGAGGTAGGCGGTTTCGACGAAGCTGCTTTTTTCTGCGAGCTCGGCGATGTCATAGCCGCGATAGCGAAGAATGCCCTTTTCGCCGTCGATGAAAGTGATCGCGCTCTTGCACGAACCGGTGTTGCCGTAGCCGGGGTCGAGCGTGATGTAACCGGTTTTGCTGCGGAGGGCTGAAATGTCCACGCCATGCTCGCCTTCCGAGCCGACGATGGTCGGCAAGTCGAGGATTTTTCCGTCGATGTTCAGTTCCACTTTTTTGTTCATGTGCGGCGCAATCAAGCAGTTTCAATTCCAATGCGCCAGTTCTCTTTGCGCGTATTTTTTAAGGCTGTTTGGCAAGCTCACTCGCTGACATCTGGGTAGGAACCCAGAAGCTTGATCATCGAGCAATGCTGATGCAGCTCGGCGAGAGCCTCGGCAACCTGTGGGTCATCGCAGTGACCTGCCAGGTCGACATAGAACACGTATTCCCAGTCCTTGCGTTTCGAGGGGCGGGATTCGATTTTCGAGAGGTTGATG
>JBMTCI010000204.1:0-2921 GCA_049430745.1 Luteolibacter sp.
CCTCTCCCGCGAGTTCCTCGACACCAACGGCGCCAGCCAATCGGCAAAAGTGCAGGTTTCTAAATCTGCTGATAGATTAGAGGAAACACCAAAGACCGATCAAAAATCACTCACCAAAATCCTCGCCGATCTCCGCCACTGCTCACGCAAAGGTCTGGGCGCGATGTTTGATGCATCGGTCGGTGCGGGCACGGTTCTTTGGCCCTTTGGCGGCAAGCATCAACTTACACCTCCTGACGCGATGGTGGCCAAGCTGCCGCTACTTGAGGGTGACACTGATGCCTGCAGTTACATGGCATGGGGCTTCGATCCTTACATTTCAGAACAATCGCCCTTCCACGGCGCGGTTCACGCAGTCACCGAATCCGTCTGCAAAATCGTCGCTGCCGGTGGTCGGCTTCAAGACATCCGCCTCACCTTCCAAGAGTATTTCCCGAAACTTGGCAACGATCCCAAGCGCTGGGGCATGCCCTTTGCCGCACTGCTCGGCGCCTATCACGCGCAGCACTCACTGCGACTTGCCGCAATCGGCGGCAAGGACTCGATGTCAGGATCATTCAACGACCTCGATGTGCCGCCGACTCTCGTTTCCTTTGCTCTTGCACCAGGCCTCGCAAGCCTCGCGTTGAGTCCAGAGTTCAAACTTAGTGGATCAGCCATCTCGTTGATCGAAGTCCCTCTCAATGCCGATGGACTGCCCGAATTTGAGTGGTTGAAATCAAGCGCCGAGACCATTCATCAACTCAACACCCAAGGTCTCTTCCGTTCGCTGCACTTCGTCGGTCAGGCAGGCATCGCCGCCGCTCTTGCAAAAATGTCCTTCGGCAATCGCATCGGCGCGGAAATTGAAACCAAACTCGATCTCTATGCACCTCGCAATTTTGCATTCCTGATCGAACACGCCGACTCATCAAGCGCAGTCATTCAGCAATCACTTCCATCGCTAACGCGCCTCGGAAAAACATGCGATCAAGCGCAACTCACACTCAACGGCATCAGTCACTCGATTGAAACACTCCAAGCTGCATGGACTGGTACCCTTGAGCCAGTTTATCCGAGTCATGCGCCCAAAGAGCAGGCCGAACAATCCGTCGACCTGCCACCTTTCGAATCCTCCATCCAAATCCGTTCGAAAAATAGCGCGGGAAAACCAAAGGTTATCATCCCCTCTTTCCCTGGCACCAACTCGGAATACGATTCCGCCAAATCATTCCGCGAAGCTGGCGGCAATCCAGAAATCCTCGTCTTCCGCAATCTCAGTCAACGCCACATCAGCGAATCTCTCGATGCCCTCGCGGCGAAAATTCGCGCGAGCCAGATCCTCATGTTTCCCGGAGGATTTAGCGCCGGCGACGAACCCGATGGTTCTGCGAAATTCATCGCCACCATCATCCGCAGTCCGCAAGTCGCCGATGCAATCATGGACCTCATCCATCATCGTGACGGACTCATTCTCGGCATCTGCAACGGCTTCCAAGCGCTGATCAAAACCGGGCTCGTTCCATTCGGTGAAATTCGCACGCCCGCGCATGACTCACCCACCCTCGTTCACAACACGGTCGGCCGTCACATCTCGCAGTATGTCGACACCCGTGTGGTATCAAACCAATCGCCCTGGTTGTCGCTTTGCAAACCTGGCGACATTCACAGCGTCCCTGTTTCACACGGTGAAGGTCGCTTCTTTGCGGATATCGACACGATCAAACAACTCGCCGCCAAAGGTCAGATTGCCACGCAGTACTGCGACGCGAATGGTCGCGCCTCGATGGACAGCGCGTTTAATCCAAACGGATCGACCTTTGCAATCGAAGGGATCACATCCCCATGCGGCCGAGTCTTTGGAAAAATGGCCCACTCGGAACGTGCGGGCCATCAGGTCGCCAAAAACATTCCCGGCCAGAAGCATCAGCCGATCTTCAAAGCCGGTGTCGGGTATTTCAGCTGATCAGTCGACCAGGTTGTCGATGCGCTGAGCCAACTCGATGTCGAGCTGCGTCACACCACCCGCATCATGGCTGGTGAGTGTCAAGGCCACCCGCGTGTGACGTATCAGAATATCGGGATGATGTTGGGCCTCCTCGGCGATCTCCGCGAGGTCGTTGACGAAGTCGATGGCCTCGTTGAATTCCTCAAACTCGATGGTTCGGGTGATGGCCTTTTTTTCAAGTTCCCACTCAGGGCATTTCTTGAGGGCGATTGACAATTCTTCGTCTTCTAGGAGTTCGGACATGTTGGATGAGGGATGGTGTTTCCGCGGAAAGATTGGGTTCACCGCTTCACGCTTGGCAAGCCGTTTCCATGCAAAAAATTTCAAAGATTTTTTTTTCTCTAAATACGACTCACTTGCATCAACGCGAGAGCACCATCGATTTTCTTGCAATCCTCTGATCGGATGACATTCTAGAAACGATTGGAAATTAATTGATCAAAACCATGAACCGCAAACACATGCTCACCATCGCTGCCGCACTACTCGCTGCAGCACTCATGCCATCCTGCACCAGCTCTGGTATCGGTGGACTCTCCGCCTATCACGCCTACGATCGTCCGGCGAAGTTGCCAAAAAATCCTGCCAATGTGAAAGTGAAGGTCTCACTCAGCAAACAACGCGCTTATGTGATGGAAGGATCCGATTGTCTGCTCGCCATGCCGATCTCTGTCGGCGCGCCAGGCAGCCCGACGCCGAGTGGCAACTTTCGCATCTTCAACAAGATCGAAAAGAAACGCGCTAACACCCACGGATACGCGCATAACGGCGGCAGCATCAAACAAACCATGCTCAGCAAAAAACCTGCTGGATGGTTGTTCAAAGGCACGCCGATGCCCTACTGGTGCGAGTTCAAACCGAACTACGGATTCCACACCGGTTGGATCAAGCACCACCCCTGCACCCACGGATGCATTCGCATGCATGAAAACCT
>JBMTCI010000205.1:0-2899 GCA_049430745.1 Luteolibacter sp.
CCGTATCGGAGTGACGCGCAAAGTCGTGAAGCTCATTCGAAATTTGCCTGCGGATCAACGGCCCAAGGTCTTGGTAAATGCTTCGGCAGTTGGAATTTATGGCGATCGGGGTGATGAGGAGCTCAACGAGCAATCGGACTTGGGTCATGGATACTTGGCCGACCTTTGTCGTGAGTGGGAGGATGCCGCGATGGAGGCCGAGTCCTTGGGCGTGCGGGTGGTTTGTTTGCGCATCGGCGTGGTGCTTGGTCGGGGAGGATCGGCATTTGAAAAATTGGTGCGCGTGATGAAGACCGGCCTAGGCGGTAAACTGGGTCATGGTCTTCAATGGATGCCTTGGATCCACGTGGATGACTTGCGCCGTGCAATTGTCGAGGCGGTGGTCAACGAGCAAATGCGGGGCGCGGTCAATGCCGTTGCTCCTTTGGCTGAGCGCAACGCGGACTTCACAAGAAAGTTTGCAAGGCACCTGCGGCGACCAGCGGTGTTGCCTGTTCCAGCATTTGCATTGAGGTTGGCCTTGGGTGGTTTTGCTGGGGTTTTGCTCGCGAGTCAACGGGTGCGCCCTATGGCGTTGAAATCAGTAGGATTTAATTTTTGCTACGCAGATTTTAAAAGTGCCTTGGATGATTTGTTGGGGGCAGCTTGAAATTTTTGATGACTCATCATGGCAGATCTGAAACACAACGAAAAAATTTCGCAGTCAAAGCGACTGGTTTTTTCCAAATGCGGAAAAGCGGAAGAAGTCCTGGGCATCGAGGTCTTTGAGCCAAAAAAACCTGCGCTTGGAGAGGTGCTGGTGCGCATCGAAGCGGCGCCGATCAATCCTGCGGATCTTAATCTGATTGAGGGTACTTATGGCGTGAAAGCCGAGTTGCCTGCCGTCCCTGGCATTGAGGGTTGCGGCGTCGTCCTGTCGGGCGGATCGGGGCGTTTCAAAGTGGGTCAGCGCGTGATGTTTTTGCGGCGAGCCTCGACATGGGCGAGTCATGCGACGGTGCCCGATGATATCTTATTCGCGTTACCCGACAGCATCGACATGCGTCAGGCAGCGATGCTGAAGGTGAATCCGGCCACGGCTTGGAGGTTATTGCATGATTTTGTGGCGTTGAAGCCCGGTGATTGGGTGGTTCAAAACGCGGGAAATTCGGCCGTTGGGCGATGCGTGATTCAATTGGCGCGTGAGTTGGGTGTGCACACGCTTTCCTTGGTCAGGCGGCCCGAATTGGCGGATGAATTGAGAGGCTTGGGGGGGGATGTGGTTTTGACTGATGACGACACATCGTTGGCAGAAGCATTGGCACATCTTGGTGGTGCCAATGCGCGAGTGGCATTCAATGCGGTAGGCGGTGAGAGCGCGTTGAGATTGATGAAAATGCTCGAGGAGGGTGGCACGCACATCACCTATGGAGCGATGTCGCGCAAGCCGCTGACATTGCCGAACGGCTTGCTGATATTTCGAGATCTGCGATTGCGCGGGGGCTGGCTCACGAAATGGGTGGAGCAGGCCTCAGGCGAGGAAGTTGAGTCGACCTATCAAAAACTTGCTGAACTTGTTTGTACCAACCGCTTGGTACAAAAAGTCGATTCGGTCTATCCTCTCGAGGATTGGGCAGCGGCTTTGAAGCGTCTCAAGGATACGGATCGCAGTGGCAAGGTTTTGTTGGTGCCCTGAGTTTGAGCGGTTTTTTACTTTCTGCGCCAAATGGTGAGGAGTGCGCGAGACCATTGGAACTTGCGAGCAGTTTCGCGAATGAGGAAAGGTTCTTCGCATTGATGCTGGAGGTCAAAGTCTGGGCTCAGGGTTTCGCACAACCAATCGAAGGTGGATGCGGTTGGCCAATTTTGCGGCGGGGTAAATTCCGCAAGCCAGGTGCAAGGCGTGGCGAGCACGAGTTCTCCGCAGTGGTTAATCAATGATGGCAGACGATCGAGAAACCGCATTGGCTCGGGCAGACGGCAAATGAGGTTGGCCGCGTGGACACGATCGAAGCTGCCAAGCGAGGTGGGGATGTTCATTGCATCGCCGTGTTGAAAGCGAGTGCGTTCGGTGTCGATACCAGGAGGAGCATGGGCGACGAGCTTGGTGGCGATTCGTGCTTCTTCAAGGCGATGATAGCTAAGATTTTCACCGCGTCGAAGTTGCTCCGCAGCGTTGATGAACGATTGGGAAAAATCTATGCCGATGACTTTTTGGCAAGACCTTGACATTTCGAAGGTCGATCCGCCAACTGCGCAACCGATGTCGAGGCCGCTAGCAACAATCTCTTTTGAAAAATGCGAAACCGTGCGGCGAGTGAATCCAAGCGCATCGCGCATGGCTGATGGCCAAGAATCACCGTGTGGCAATATTTCATCGTCCGAGGCGTAATGAAAGAGCAGGTACTCATCGAGTATCTTCGCCGATTCGTAGCTGTTGCTCATGGGTTTCCTTTGGCTCGGGACTTGACTCGTGCATCGGCCTCCGGAGCGCGACCATAGGCAATTTGCGCTTCCTTGAGAGAGATGTTTCCGTTGCGGTTGATATCGTAAAATTCCATCACTGCGTCAGGGGAATGACCGCTTCCGCGGAGACCATCAGTGAGCTCATTGCGATCGAGTTGGCCGTTGCCGTCGTCATCCCATCGATCGAATTTCTGGAGCAGTCCGATCATTTTTCGCTCGACCTGAGTTTCTGGAACGACGGGTCCAATCGATGATGAGCATGCGTTCAGGGCAACGAATGCAATGATGCTAAGGTGTTTCATGAATGATTGAGGTTGGCGACTCAGATGCGATCGGGCAAGCTTCGTTGACTCTGATGAAAATTCAAATCATCGCAGCCGGGCGTCCGGCACTCGCATATGCCAAACTTGGGGTGGATGAATACCTCAAACGCCTGGGCCGTTATGGAGCCTAT
>JBMTCI010000206.1:0-2896 GCA_049430745.1 Luteolibacter sp.
TCGGGCTTCAAGATTCACAACCCGCGTGCGGCGCGCTCCTGTGGTTGTGGCACATCCTTCGAGCCGGTCGATGAGCCATCATCGGCTTCGGATGAACCTGTCGCAGAAGACTGCCGCGCATGATCATTGCCGAACGTCCACCGCTGCGCCTGAAGGATGATGTGGCACCTGGACGGCCGGCGTATTTCTGGTGGTTCATTGCCAATGGTCTGGCGCTGTGCTTTGCGCTGACCAGTTGGCTGGTTTGTCTTGAGGTTTTCGGCAACCCGGAAGTGCCGAGAAATTACGAAATGCTTCGTCGCATCGGCCGCATCCCTGAGATCAAGTTGTTTGCAGCCGATGATTTGCCCGACGGCGTGACGCTCGATGCCGAGGGGCTTTACTCGCGATTTTATCCGTCGCCGAAAGATCAGCTTAAAAAGTTCAACGCACGAATGCTGCGAAACTACCTTACGAATTTTGATAGCCCTGAGGCGGTGGTTTATGTCGAGGGCGAGTATCGGATTGAAAAGGTTCGCAAGCTCAAGGAGGGGGATTTCATTTCATCGGGTCTTGTCGTGAGGGCATGCGCGATGGTGGCACCTGATGAGGGGCGCGATCCAAGGCCGTATCCCGTGTGGGTCGATTGCGTGATCCCGACGAGCGATGCTGCGGTTGAGCGGGCTTTTCCGATTGGCGAAACTTTGAGGCTCGGAGGTGCTTCGAAGGTGACGCTGATGCATGTGGGCCGAATCGGCGGAGCCGCGGGTGAGGCTTTGTGCATGACGGTGACGCCGCTGACAGCGGGTGGCTTTCGCGCGGGTGAGGATCAGCGCATCGAGATCAAAGCTCCCACGAGGGTGAGCCCCGGCGCAGGCTTTCCGTTGATCCGTTAGAGTCTTGGCATTTTCGTCGGATTGCCTTGATTTGAGCGTCTTGATCAAATTCGGGCTAATTTCCCGTAGGGGTTGACGGAGCAGGCGGTCTGTGTAGTCTCTGCCCGCCGTTCGGACGACCCAACGGTTTTCCACCCACCACCAACCACTGAAATGACCACTATTGCCATCAACGGATTCGGCCGCATTGGCCGCCTTGTGTTTCGCGCTCTCGTCGAGCAAGGCCACCTCGGAACCACCTTCAATGTTGTCGCAGTTGGCGACATCGTGCCTGCCGACAACCTCGCCTACCTTTTGAAGTACGACTCCACGCAGGGTCGTTTCTCCGGCACCGTTTCTTCAAAGAAATCGTCTCCTTCGCTTGAAGAGGATGACATCATCGTGGTGAATGGCCACGAGATCCGCGTGGTGAGCGCCCGCACTCCCGATGGTCTTCCATGGAAAGAGCTCGGCGTCGATGTCGTCATCGAATCGACCGGACTTTTCACCGAAGCGGAAAAAGCTAAGGGCCACATCGCCGCCGGCGCCAAGAAGGTCATCATTTCCGCACCTGCCAAGGGCGAGGACGCAACCTTCGTGGTGGGCGTGAACGATGATCAATACGATCCCGCCAAGCATCACATCATTTCCAACGCGAGCTGCACCACCAACTGCCTTGCTCCGCTCGTGCATGTGCTCCTCAAGGAAGGTTTTGGCATCGCCGAGGGTCTCATGACCACCGTGCACGCCTATACCGCGACGCAAAAGACCGTCGACGGTCCCTCGAAAAAGGACTGGAAGGGTGGTCGCAGCGCTGCGCTCAACAACATCCCATCGACTACCGGTGCCGCCAAGGCCGTCGCTCTGGTTTGCCCTGAAGTCAAAGGCAAGCTGCCCGGCATGGCCTTCCGCGTTCCCACCCCGACCGTTTCGGCTGTCGACCTCACCGTCAAGACCGTGAAGGAAACCTCGCTCGCCGAGATCAAGGCCGCTCTCAAGAAGGCATCCGAGACCTACCTCAAGGGCATCCTTGCCTACACCGAGGACGAAGTGGTTTCCACCGACTTCATCCACGACAAGTCCTCGTCGATCTTCGACGCGGGTTCATCGATCGAGCTCAACTCGACCTTCTTCAAGTTGGTCAGCTGGTATGACAACGAGTGGGGTTACTCCAACCGCGTGATCGACCTGCTCCACGATGTCGTGAAGAAAGGCATCTGATCGCCAGATTGCTGATTTAATCAATACGGCGGCTCCGTGACCCGGGGTCGCCGTTTTTTTGTGTCGGTGGATTCTTTCATCCATTGGGCTTTTCGGTCGAGGTCAAGGCGGGTAGTCTGAGTTGTGGATGTTGATCGCAGCACGGCCGTGAAGCAGAGGAAGGTCTTTGCGACGATATGGCTGGTTTTCTTTTTGCAGGGAATGGGGCCTGGGCTGTGGTTGCCTGCGATCACGAATATTTTTGCCACGATGGGCCTGCGCGAGTGGGTGCCATGGGCCTTCATGGTGCCACCGCTCTGCGCGTTGATCTCGCCGCTGATTGGTGGCGCTTTGGCGGATCAACGAGTGCCGGCAAACCGCTTGTTTGTCTATTCGAGCATGCTTGCGGGTGTGGCATTGTTCGCAGCATTTTTGCTCTTGGATGGGGGGTATAATCCGTTTTGGTTTTTGCTTTTGCTTGGATTTTATTCCCTCGCTGGCGGTCCCTCCTGGGGCTTGCTCGCGACCATCTCCATGACCCATTTGAGGCATGGCGAGCGGGCATTTCCGCTAGTTCGGGTGGGTGCGACGATTGGATGGATCGCAGGTGGGATGATTACGAGCCTTTGGCTGATGTCGGACACGAGCACGCTTTGCTGCTATGTTTCGGCGGGCTTGCGTGTGTTCACGGCGTTTGCGGCGCTGCTCTTGCCCTTGACCATTCCATTGGGCAAGGCCGGATCATGGAAGAGTCGCCTAGGTCTGGATGCGTTTGTGTTGATGAAACAACGTGACCATCTGGTGTTTTTTCTGGTCACCGCGCTCTATTCGATTCCGATCAC
>JBMTCI010000207.1:0-2882 GCA_049430745.1 Luteolibacter sp.
AGCAAGGCCACGAGGTCACTGCGGGCTACATGAAAAATTGGATCAACGCCGAGGGTATCCCCGGCGATTGCCCATGGGAAAAGGACATCGAGGACGCACAAGCGATTTGCAAAACCCTCGGCATCGAACTCCGCGTCATCGACCTCATCGGCGCCTATCGCGAACGCATCGTTGATTACCTCGTCGAAGGCTACCGCTCGGGCATCACGCCAAACCCGGATGTCTGGTGCAACCGCGAGATGAAGTTCGGCGTGTTTCTCGATTACGCGCTCGCCCAAGGATTCGAAAAAGTCGCCACTGGCCACTATGTTCGTAGTAGATCGTTGGCCGATGGTTCCGCTGCGATCCTTCGAGGCGCCGACCCGAACAAGGATCAAAGTTATTTCCTCGCCTTGATGACGCAATGGCAGGTTGCTCACGCGATGTTTCCCACTGGCGAGATGCTCAAGCCCGAGGTTCGCGAAGTCGCCCGACGCTTTCAGCTTCCTGTTTCGGAAAAAAAAGACAGCCAAGGGATCTGCTTTCTCGGTCAGGTAAAGATGAGCGATTTCCTGCGCCACTATGTGCCAGACTCACCCGGCGAAATTGTCGATACGAGCGGCAAGGCCCTCGGCACCCATCACGGCCTTCACCTCTACACCCTCGGTCAACGCAAAGGCCATGGCGTCGCTTCACCACGCGAAGGCATGGCCTATGTGGTCGTCGGCAAAAACCGCGAACGCAATCAACTCATCGTCGGCTGGGACAACACCGACACACCCGGCCTCTACGCACGCAGCTGCGTGGTCGGCACGCTGTCCTCGATCAACGAGCCAATCGAATCGCTCAAACTCGTCGCCGCCCAGCCCCGCTACCGCTCGAAGGCCGAGCCGGCACGCGTCGAGCCACTCGGCGAAAACCGCGTGAAACTCGACTTCGAGCACCCCCAACGCGCGATCGCCCCAGGCCAGATCTGCGCCTTTTACGATGGCGGACGCCTCCTCGGTGGCGGCGTCTTCGAAAGCGCGGAGTGATGCGTTTTGTCCTTGCACGGATCCCCCACGCGGGAAGAATCCGCCCCCCGCGCCGCGGTTCAACCCCATGAGCGAAACAAGCCAAAACCCCGTCGATGCCACCATCGCCCAGATCGGCGATATCCTCAAAGCGCATCAGTCATTCATCATCCTCAGTCACATCCGACCGGATGGCGACGCGATCGGATCCCAAATCGCGCTTGGTTTTGCGCTCATGGCGCTTGGCAAGTCGGTGCGACTCGTCAACGAAGACGGACTTCCCGACAACCTCGCTTTCATGAAAGGCAGCGAGCGCATTGAAACTCCGCCTGCCGAACCACTCGATGTTGAAGTTGCGATCGCACTCGACACGGCTACCAAGCCACGACTCGGCGATAATGCCCTGCATGCCGCATCGAAAGCAAAAATTTGGCTCAACATTGATCACCACATTTCCAATCCGAAATACGGAGACTTCAACCTCATCGATGCCACCAGCCCCGCCACCGGGCAGATCCTGTATGATCTCATCAGCGAACTTGGTCTGCCAATGACCCCCGAGTCGCGCGATGCGATCTATGTCGCGGTCTCGACCGACACCGGCTCGTTCCAATACCCATCGACCACCGCGAAAACTTACGAGATGGCAGCGGACCTGATCCGCAAGGGCCTCGATGTCGGTGACATCAATTCGAAAACTTACGACGACTCGCCCTACCGCCGCCTTGAGTTGATGCGCGCCTTGCTCAACACACTCGAACGATCGGAAGACGGCATGGTCGCTCACTGGGAGCTGCGCGATCAGACACGCATCGACCTCGAGCTTCGCCCCGAAGACAGCGAGGGGCTTATCGATGTCATCCGCGCGATTCGAGGCGTGCAAATCGCGGTGTTCTTTGAAGAACTCCCCGATGGAAAAATCCGCGTTTCAATGCGCTCGAAAGACAAACGCATCGATGTCTGCCAGATCGCCATGCAATTCAGTGGTGGCGGGCACGCGCTCGCCGCCGGCATTCGCATGGCTGGCCCGCTGAAGGAGGCAAAGGCCCTCGTGCTTGAGGCCATCACCAAGCGCGTTGATGAAGTGAAATCGTCCGGGCTCTGATTTCAGTCAACAAGCCCGCGCATTCATTCTGTTAGAAATTTTCTTTTGATGAAATCCAATCCTCTTGAACACAACGGTCCCAGCGGCGTGCTGCTCATCGACAAGGCGCCCGACATGACCTCGCACGATGTCGTTGCCATCGCTCGCAAGGCGCTCAACACAAAAAAAATCGGCCACTGCGGCACTCTCGACCCGATGGCCACCGGCCTGCTCATGCTCGTCATTGGCCGTGCCACCAAGATTCAGGATCTCTTGATGAGCGAGGACAAGGAATACGAGGGCACCCTCACGCTCGGTAGCACCACCAGCACGCAAGACCGCCAAGGCGAAGTGCTAGAAACTCGCGAAGTACCCGCTTTTTCCGAAACCCAGATTCATGAGGCCTTCGATGCTTTTGTCGGCGAGTTCGAACAAATGCCGCCCATGGTGTCCGCCATCAAAAAAGACGGCGTGCCCCTCTACAAACTCGCGCGCAAAGGCGAAGTCGTAGAACGCCAGCCTCGCCCCGTGCGCGTCACGGGATACAAGGTCAGCCGCATTGCCCTGCCTGAAGTCGACTTCACCGTCAACTGCTCCAAGGGTTTCTATGTGCGCACCTACGCGCATGATATCGGCGAAAAACTCGGCTGCGGCGCCCACCTCAGTGCCCTGCGCCGCACCCGCTCGGGCAAGTTCACCCTCGAGCGCGCCGTCACCGTCGCCGACCTCAAAACCGCTCCACGCGAAGATCTCTTCAAAGCGATGATCTCACTTGCCGAAATTTCGCTGATGCGTGGAGTTTGAGA
>JBMTCI010000208.1:0-2866 GCA_049430745.1 Luteolibacter sp.
TACACCGTGAGGGAACTCGACGCCGAGCAAAAGAAAATCGCCGACGAGGCCTACAACGAACTGCTCAACGCCGTGGCCGATGTCGATGAAGCGGTCGGCGAAAAATTCCTGATGGAAGAGACGGTCACTCTCGAGGACCTCAAGCAAGGCATCCGCCGCGCGACCATCGCCAACAAGCTGATCCCTGTCGCAGGTGGATCAGCCTTCAAAAACAAGGGTGTGCAATACCTTCTCGACGCGGTGGTGGATTACCTCCCGAGCCCGCTCGACATCCCTGCTGCGATCGGCATGGACCCCGAAAACGAAGAAACCCGCATCGAGGTGGAGACCACCGATCACGGGAAGTTCGTGGCCCTTGCCTTCAAACTCTGGGCCGACAAGTTCGTTGGCAAACTCGTTTTCTTCCGCGTCTACTCAGGCGTCGTTCGCAAAGGCGACACGGTTTACAATCCTCGCACTCGCCGCAGTGAGCGCGTTGGTCGCCTGATCCAAATTCAAGCCAACGAGCACAAGGACATCGACGCCTGCTACGCTGGCGACATCGCCGCAATGGTTGGCCTTAAGAATGTCACCACCGGCGACACGCTCGCCGCGATGAACCACGATGTGGTGCTCGAGCCGCCAACTTTCCCCGAGCCGGTCATCTCGATGGCCGTCGAGCCCAAGACCAAGGCCGACCAGGAAAAACTCGCTCTCGCGCTCGGCCGTCTTTCCGAGGAAGACCCAACCTTCAAC
The DNA here is from genome assembly GCA_049430745.1 of Luteolibacter sp. Classification (GTDB taxonomy): domain Bacteria; phylum Verrucomicrobiota; class Verrucomicrobiia; order Verrucomicrobiales; family Akkermansiaceae; genus Luteolibacter. The sequence continues at coordinate 736 of JBMTCI010000208.1, forward strand.
GTCAAGACCGACGAGGAAACCGGCCAGACCATCATCTCCGGCATGGGTGAGCTTCACCTCGAGATCATCATCGATCGCCTCCGCCGCGAGTTCAAGGTCGACGCCAACACCGGCGCACCGCAAATCGCTTACCGCGAAACCATCACCACCGCCGCCGGCGGCGAAGGCAAATTGGTCAAGCAATCCGGTGGCCGCGGTCAGTATGGCCACGTCATTCTTTCCATGAAGCCCAACGAAAAGGGCAAGGGGCTCACCATCGAGAACAAGGTCATCGGCGGCACGATTCCGAAGGAATACATGAACGCCGTTTTCAAAGGCGTGAACGAAGCCATGAGCAATGGCATCATCGCCGGCTACCCGGTGGTCGATGTGCATGTCGAGATCCTCGATGGCTCTTACCACGATGTGGATTCGAACGAGAACGCCTTCACCATGGCTGCCATCTTCGCGATGAAGGATGGTTTCAAAAAGGCCAAGTCGATCCTCCTCGAGCCAATCATGGCAGTGGAAGTTTCCACCCCCGATGACTACCAAGGCGATGTCATGGGCGACCTCAACCGCCGCCGCGGTCAGATCCAAAACATGGAGTCGAAAGGCAAGCTCGCCATCGTCCGCGCCAATGTCCCTCTCAAAGAAATGTTCGGCTACTCCACCGCCGTACGCACCCTCTCATCCGGCCGTGCTTCTTATGCGATGACCCCATCGCATTTCGAGCAGGTCCCATCCAATATCGTCGAAGAGATCGTAAGCGACCGCTTAGGCTGATCACTCGCCCTGAAGAACAACAAAGCAACCGTCAACCAAGCTCCACCATGGAAAATCAGAAAATCCGCATCCGCCTCCGCGCTTTCGATCATCGCGCGATCGACCGCTCCGCCCAAGAAATCGTGGAGACCGCCAAACGCACTGGCGCCCGCGTTGCCGGACCCATTCCTCTTCCGACCCGCATCGAAAAATTCAGCGTCAACCGCTCGGTTCACGTGAACAAGAAGTCGGCCGAACAATTCGAAATCCGCACTCACAAGCGCTTGCTCGACATCGTCGACCCAACCGCCCGTACCGTCGACGAGCTCAAGAAGCTCAACCTCCCCGCCGGTGTCGACATCACGATCCGCATCTGAGTTTTTTCCCTCTTCCGTTTCCTAACCTTACGTTTCCAACTCCCAACACTTTTCCGCCATGTCACTCGGCCTCCTCGGTAAAAAAATCGGCATGACCCGCCTCTTCGATCAGAAGGCTGGCTCCATGATTCCCGTGACCGTCATCGACGTTTCCGGCAACGCCATCCTCCAGGTCAAGACCGTGGAGAAAGATGGCTACACTGCGCTGCAAATCGGTTTCGACGATCAGAAGGAACAACGCGTTTCCAAGCCGGATCTCGGCCGCTTCAAGAAGGCCGGATCGACTCCCAAGCGTTTCATCCAAGAGTTCCGCTTCGAAAAAGGCGCCGCTACTCCTGAGACCCACCCCGGCATCGAGCTCTTCAGCGAAGGCCAATGGGTCGATGTCATCGCCGATAGCAAAGGTCGCGGTTTCCAAGGTGCCGTGAAACGCCACGGTTTCGGTGGTCTCAAGATGACCCACGGCTCCATGATGCACCGCCGTACTGGCGCCATCGGTTGCCGCTCGACTCCAGGTCGCGTTTGGAAAAACCAAAAGATGCCCGGTCACATGGGCACCACCCGCACCACCGTCCAAAACCTCAAGGTCGTCGCCGTGCGTCCTGAGGACGGCGTGATCCTCATCTCCGGTGCCGTTCCCGGATCCAAGGGCGGCTATGTCACCGTCCGCCCGGCCAAGAAGAAGACCGCCTGATTTTTTCAACGGCCCCTGAAACCTCACAAGACACCAAGCCATGTCCGCCAAGCCCCTCACCATTGAAGCCGCCCAAGCCGCCAATTTCGTATTGGTCGGCCCCGAAAAAGGCCGTCAAGCCGTGCACGACCTCGTCACCGCTTACCGCGCCAACCGCCGCTCCGGCTCCGCCAACACCAAGACCCGCGGCGAAGTCTCCGGCAACAACAAGAAGATCTACAAACAAAAGGGTACCGGCAACGCCCGTCACGGCGACAAGCGCGCCCCGATCTTCGTCGGTGGTGGCGTGGTCTTCGGTCCCCGTCCTCGCGACTAC
>JBMTCI010000209.1:0-2861 GCA_049430745.1 Luteolibacter sp.
CCAACGCATCATGCGCCGCCTCGAGCGGACTCGGCTCGGCGTTGTGCGACCACTCGCTGCCCGCATAGCGCGCCTGACGCAGCGTGGCGACATGGTCGATGTTCACTCCGAGCAACAAGGGCATGCGCATGGTTAAACCTTCAGGCAATAAGCGGCAAGCACGCGTTGGGCATGGGAATCCCAGCCAAATCAGGATTGCCATGAGCCACTTGGTGGATAATTTCGCGTCCGTATGGTCGTCACACCCAAAGTCCGTGGATTCATCTGCACCACCGCTCACCCGGTCGGCTGCGCCAAGCACATTTCCGAGCAAATCGCCGTGGTGAAAAACCGCGGACCCATTGCCAACGGACCCAAAAAAGTTTTGGTGATCGGCTCCTCGACCGGCTACGGGCTTTCGTCGCGCATCGCCGCTGCCTTCGGCTCGGGCGCATCCACGATCGGTGTCTTTTTCGAGAAGCCCGGTGAAGCAGACAAGTGCGGCACCGCCGGATGGTACAACTCGGCCGCGTTTGAAAATGAAGCCCGCGCCGCCGGTCTCTATGCCCGCTCGTTCAATGGCGATGCGTTCTCCGATGCAATGAAGGCCGAAGTCATCGCCGCGATCAAAAGCGACCTCGGCCAAGTCGACTGCGTGATTTACAGCCTCGCCTCCCCGCGCCGCACCGATCCGAAATCCGGCGAAGTTTACAAATCCGTGCTCAAGCCGATCGGCCAGAGCTACACCAACCGCAACCTCAACACGAGCACCGGCGTCGTGGATGAAATCACCATCCAACCCGCCGAGGGCGATGACATCGCGCAAACCGTCGCTGTGATGGGTGGCGAAGATTGGCAAATGTGGATCGACGCGCTGCTCGCCGAAGGCCTGCTCGCGAAGGGCGTGCAAACGGTCGCCTATTCGTACATCGGACCCGAAATCACCTGGCCGATTTACAAAAACGGCACCATCGGCCGCGCCAAGGAAGACCTCGAGCGCGTGCAACGCGAACTCGATGCCAAACTCAAATCACTCGACGGCAAGGCATGGGTCTCGGTGAACAAGGCACTCGTCACCCAAGCCAGCTCGGCCATTCCAGTTGTGCCACTCTACATTTCGCTGCTCTACAAGGTCATGAAGGCCGAGGGCACCCACGAAGATTGCATCGAGCAAATGGACCGCCTCTTCCGCGACCGTTTGTACAACGGCAACCCGCAACCCGACGAAGCCGGCCGCATTCGCATCGACGATTGGGAAATGGCCCCCGCCGTGCAACAACTCGTCGATCAACGCTGGACCGAAGTGAATACCGACAACCTCCGCGACATCGCCGACTTCGACGGCTACCAAGCCAGCTTCCTCAAGCTCTTCGGCTTCGGCCTCGATGGCGTCGATTACACCGCCGATGTCGACACCGCCGTGAAGGTGCCTTCGCTGGGGTGATTTTAAGAAATAGACCACTGATTGAACTGATTTACAGATTTGGTTTGGGAGAAATCGAAACTCCAAGCATCTCCTCTCAAATCAGTTCATCAGTAAAATCTGTGGTCAATCCACTCAACACCCTATGCGCCTCCGCGCCTCTGCGCCTCTGCGCGATCCACTATTTTTCCTCTTCATCCTCCCACGACTTGCCGGTCTGCCTGCCGACGATCCACAGCAGGAAGCCGCCGATGATGAGACCTAAAAAGAAAATCCCCCAGAACATTGGCTGAACAAATGTCGGCAAGTCGACATTCATTCCGAACAAACCACCGAGCGCGACGAGCGGAAGGAAAAATCCAGCAAGCAAGTTGAGCCGAAACGCGATGCGGTTCAATCGATGAGCGGACTTCGCCTGCTCCTCATAACGCTGCGCACGCCAGAACTCGAGGGTCATCAACCCATCCGAGTTGAGCAGATCCGCCGCGCGTTCAATTTCCTTCGCGCGATCGCGATAACCGATGATCGCCCGATCATCCGCATCGATCGCCAGCACCTGCTCCAACGCGGCCACTAGATTGCGGCTCGATCGTGCAAGCGGACCCGAATGACGCAAAATGCCAAAAATTTCCACTGCCGTATCCGCCTCCTCAACCGTTTCCTCATGCCCATCAATCGTCTTGGCATAGCGTTCAAGAAGTTCACCCAAACCGCTCAAACCCTCCCCCGAGGCCTGCATCCAGTTCCCATCAATGCGCTTCCAAAAATACAGCGGATCCCGCTCGGGCACCCCCGCCCTCGGCACCTCGTGCACCACCAAGAGCAACTCACCATTGCCCTCCACACACCGCTGATGCCCAGGCCTGCCACTTAGTTGCTCACGCAACTCGGACTCGATCGTGAAATGCTCAGGAAGATTCAGAACCTCATTCACTGCCATACTCAAAAGTCATAGCACATCTCTCTCATGGGGAAAGTAGGAATGAGCGGCAAGCCGCCCCCACGAAGTCCTACGCGCTCTCCCCACCTCCGCGTTTCGATTTGGTAAAACAAAGCTCCCTCACCCCGCCGGCTTTTCCGCCTTCGGATCTTTCCAGGTCGACTGCACATAGACTTCGCGCAGTTGCTTGAAGTCGATCTGGCAGGGGCTGTGGGCCATGAGGTCGGCGCCTTTGTTGTTTTTCGGGAAGACGATCACTTCACGGATGCTGTCCTCGCCGGCGATGAGCATCGCGATGCGGTCGAGGCCGAGTGCGAGTCCACCGTGCGGCGGCGCACCGAAGCGGAAGGCATCGAGGATGTGACCAAACTTCACTTCCTGTTCCTCGGGGCCAACGCCGAGTACTTCGAACATCTTGGCCTGCAGATCCTTTTCGTGGATCCGGATCGATCCACCGCCGAGCTCATAACCATTGAGCACGACATCGTAGGCCACCGCGCGGACATTGGCAAAATCACC
>JBMTCI010000210.1:0-2858 GCA_049430745.1 Luteolibacter sp.
CTGCCGCCATGGCCGCGCTCACCGTTTTTGTCAGTGCCGACATCCACGCACCTCCGGGCTCGACCTACACCTCGACCCGAAAACTCGGCCGTGCGCTTAGCAACATTCTCTACGGCTTCATCGAAATCCCCGAGCAAATCGTTCGCAAAAACGAGGCTTACGGACGCAAGGCTGGTTCGACCTACGGCGCTGTCGATGGCACGCATCGCGCATTCCGTCGCCTTGGATATGGTTTCTACGAACTCTTCACTTTCACCTGCCCGACCTATCGCGGCACCTTCAAGCCTCCCTACGAGCGCTGCGGCGAAGACAATCGCATCGAAATGAATGTCCACGACGGCCTCTCGGAATTCCCCCCCGAGCTCGGCTTCGAAACCTACTTCGACCACTCCAGGACCCAGAAGTACTAAACTATTCGCAGCACCTCTTCAAAACCCGCCCTCGGATCAACCCGACGGCGGGTTTTTTCGTTGTGGGGCTTATCGGGAAACGAATAACAGGCTCTTCATTTTCTTACACTTCAACGTTCGATGTTGGGCGTTCGATGTTCGATGTTCAAATCCCCCTCTAACTCCTCACCCTCTTCCCATCCTTATCGCCGAAACGCTTTTTCCACTCAGGCACCTTGGATTTGAAGGTCGACTTGGGCAGCTCGTCGTCAAACTCCGATCGCTGATCAATGCCTGAGAGCAGCGCGGTGATTTCCTTGGCCTCCTCGAGCAGTTCAATCATGCGATCAGCGGAAATCCCCGGCTCCTTGAGCGCCGACTTGATCGCCGCATCGCGCCTTTGCAAAACCAGCCCCGAGAGTTGCGCCAACGAAACTTCCGCCGCCTGCATCCCGTCCTCTGCCGCGCCACCCGTCGTGACCTCCGCACTAAGCGCCATGCGGTCCGCTTCGGGCAAGCCACTCAAAAATGCATTCACCGCCGCACTCGATGAAGGATCAGGCGCTGCTGCCAAAATTGCTTCGAGCAGAGGCACACCTTCGATCCATCGCGTGGCTTCGTGAATGGTCTCAAATTGCTCTCCCAGAAAATGCTGCGCCGGCGCGGAGGTGAGCGCGAGATGACACAAAAACGCCACGATCCGATGCAGCGGCGTCGGTTCAGTTGGCGCAGCCGTTTCATCGTCCGCCATGCCCGGATCCCGATAAGCTCGCGGCGATTTGGCTCTCGCCATGTTTTTTGCAATCGCCTGACGCAACACGGTCGCCGATGCCTGCAAGTATCCTGCCACGATGTTGATCTGATTCTCGCGTGCCGCGAAATCACTCATCAAGGCCAGCATGCCCGCGCAATCGGTCAGCTCCGCCGTGCGTCCCGCCGCCTGATCCAACAAGCCATCCTCGCGTGCCTTGCCAAGCTTGAAGTCAAAGAACTCCGCAGCGTCAGACAGCAATGCACGAAACGCCTCAACGCCGTATTTTTTCAAATAAGTGTCCGGATCCTCGCCGGCTGGCATCCGCACCACCCGCACCGCAAGACCCTCGGGAGCCAACTCGCGAAAGACGCGCTTCGAGGCCGCCAAGCCCGCACGATCGGCATCATAGCAAATCAACACGCTCGAAGTGTATCGACGCAACAGCCGCGCATGATCCCGCGTGAAGGCCGTGCCCAATGGCGCGATGGCATTATCAATGCCGCCCTCGTGACACGAAATCACATCGAGCTGACCCTCACACAACAACGCAGATTTCTCGCGCAGGATCGGCTTCTTCGCTCGATCGAGCGCGAAGAGCACTTTTGATTTTCTGAAAATTGCAGTTTCAGGTGAGTTGACATACTTGCCACTGTTCGGGTCCTCGCGCAGCTGTCGCCCACTGAAAGCGATGACATCACCAATCTCATTGCGAATCGCAAACATCAAGCGATCGCGAAACCGCACACGAATACCCGAAGCGGGATTGCCATCCTCACGCAGATAACAAATACCCGAATCGACCAACTCGCGACCAGTGAAGTTCCGCGACTTTGCCCAATCAAGAAACACCCGCGCGTTTTCCGGCATCCAGCCGACCGACCAATTCACCGCCATCTCGCGTCCAAATCCGCGCGACTTGATATAAGCCCGCGCGTGCTTGGCGGCCGGATCTTTCATCAGGCACTCGTGAAAAAATGCCGCCGCCTCGCGGTGCAGATCCATCAATCGCCCGCGACTGCGCCGACTGCGATCTGCTTCGGGATCTGACTCTTCCTCGCGCACCTGAATCCCCGCCTGCTGCGCGAGTCTCCGAACCGCATCAGTGAAAGGCAGATTCTCGTACTCGCGCACAAACGCGATCGCATCACCACCCTTGCCGCAGCCGAAACAATGAAATGTCTGACGCGATGGGTTGATAAAAAATGAGGGCGTCTTCTCGCGGTGAAACGGGCAATTCGCCTTGAAGCTGGAGCCCGCACGCTTGACTTGAATGTACGAACTGATCAGCCCGACGATGTCCGTCGAGGTGAGAACCTGTTCGATGCTTTCCTTTGGAATCTGGGCCACGGCGGGATGCGAAATCCACCATAACGCCCACCCGCCGCCGGACAATCCCACAAAACGAAAATCCATCGCGCCCGCCGAAATGCTTGCCAAACCAACCCCCGAAGCGCCAAACTCCCTGCCCGACCACGGCCACATGGCCGACCCCGCAATCCCGGCGCGCTTAGCTCAGTGGTAGAGCACATCCTTCACACGGATGGGGTCGCAGGTTCGAACCCTGCAGCGCGCACCATGCTGGTTTTAAAGGAATCGCTTTTACTCTCCCGTCTTCTGTGGGCAACGCGGCGGTAATCATATTCGCCACAGCACATAAACTTTTGCCACAATCATAGCGGCGGCGATGCCGAAGGCGTCATGAAAAAGATCGGCGA
>JBMTCI010000211.1:0-2819 GCA_049430745.1 Luteolibacter sp.
CCGAGCCGGCACTGATCAGCAACATGCGCAGCAAGGTTCGCGAGAAGGAGGGATTCCTCTGTGGCTTTGGCGGCGCGTCGAACATCGCATGAGTTTTATCTCTCATCGCTAGGCGAGGCAAGACCACAACAATGGCAACGATGCCATGGTACTACGACTCTATTCATTATGGCTCTTTCATCTCGAAATTTTTTCCGGTAGAATCTAGTCTGGTGCAATTCTGCCGCACATTTTATCTGCTAACTGCCATCGTTGCAATGGGGGGGTAGGACGCCTATTGCCCATGATAGTCGCCAGCGAAAAACTCGATGCGTGTGACAGGCTAAACATTCTGCTGTACGCAAAAGAGATGCGCGCCATGTCGGCGGTCGCAAGCATTCATCAGGATATTTCCGTTTTTTGTTGGCAATTGCGTGGGCTAATGAACTTTTAGCCATCCATCAATTAACATCAGTAGCACAACGCGCATGGCCCTATTCCATGAGGGCGCTTCATTGATGCACGCCCAACTTTTATGGCCAGATCGCCTAGTCATCAGTATTTAGACGCTCGGTCTTTTTTGATCTTCCAAGGTCTTTTCTGGCTCGCCAGCGCGCATTCGCTGAAGGTTATGATCACCACCTTCCTGCCGGTTGGTGAGGTGGCGCCGATCATTTTCGGGCGGATTCTCACCGGGGTGCTGATGACGACCTTCCTGTATCTTGTCTATCAAAGCCGCTGGTTGCAGCGCGCCAAACGATGGGTCAAGTGGTCATTCATTCTCTCGCTCAACATCGGGCTGTGCCTTGTGGGGGCTGCCTTTTGGGTGGAAATGATTCGTCGCGGCAAGCTGGAGCTTCCCGCGGAATCGCCATTTTATAGCATCGCTTTGGCGCGTTTCTATTCGCTGTCATTATGGAATGTCGCCTATTTTGGCATCACCTTTTTTGTCAATTACAAGGCTCTCAAACTCAAGGCCGCCGAGGCCAGCTTGGCCATTCGTTCGAGCGAGCTTCAGCAACTCCAGTCGCAGCTCAATCCGCACTTTCTTTTCAATGCCTTGACCTTGCTGCAAAACCGCATCGGCCCCGAATCGCCTGGCCAGGAGGTCATCCAGATGCTCTCCGATTACCTGCGTTTTACATTGGAAAAATCCAAGCCGCTCGAGCCACTCGGTCGCGAGCTCGACGCGCTGGAGTCATATCTCGAGCTTCAGCGCGCACGCTTTGCCGACAATCTCGAGTGTTACATCGAGACCAGCCCGGCCGCGTTGAGTGTTTTGGTGCCGCCGATGCTGGTCCAGCCTTTGCTGGAGAATGCTTTTAAATTTGGCCCGCGCAGCAGCGGCATGCCGCTTCGAGTTGAAGTGACCGCGTATATTAAAGGCGAAGAATTGTTCATTGATGTCACCAATTCCGGGCGTTGGATCCCCCCGGGTGGCGAGGGTTGCACGGGCACAGGTCTCGCCAATCTGCGGCGCAGGCTGTTTTTGCTACTTGGTGAAGCGGTCACGCTTGAGATCGTAAAACATCCGGATAACGTAATCGCGAAACTTCGCCTCCCGGTGCATTCGGGCGCAGCGGGAGAATTTTCAAATTTGAGCTGATCGATGAATTCCTTGCTAAGTGCCTTGATTGTGGATGACGAGCCGGATGTCCGGCAGGGTCTGCGTGCCTTGCTAGGTGCTCATCCTGAGCTTCAGGTCATCGGTGAGGCGGGTAGCGTGGCTGACGCGCTTGTGTGCATGCAGCTCGAGAAACCGGACGTGGTGTTTTTGGATATGGAAATGCCAGGCGGTTGCGGGCTTGAATTGGTCGGTGCCATGGAAAAGACAAGCCGCACGGTTTTTGTCACGGCCTACCCGGATCATGCATTGAAGGCGTTTCATTTGGGTGCGGTGGATTATTTGCTCAAGCCGGTGGATCCAGATCGTCTGGCCATCACTGTCGAGCGCTTGCTGGAAAGCGTCCCCGTCATTCACTCGCCGCAGTCGCCAACGGTCAATTGCGTCGGCATTTCCGGCCAGATCGAGAAGATCCTAATCTCCGAAATTCTCTGGATCGAGGCTTATCAAAATTACACCCGGATCTATCTCACCCAAGCGGAAAAGCCCTCTCTGAGTCGCCACACGATGGTGGCTTGGGAGGAGATGCTGCCTGCGCATCTTTACGTCCGGGTGGGACGCTCGGAAATCATTCAAATGGCTCGTATCCGAGCCGTTCGCTGGACTTCCCGGGATCTCACGGTGGTGAGTTTTGATGGATCAGACAGCGTGCTGCAACTGGGGCGGACTTCGGCACTACGACTGAAATCCATCATGAAGGATTCGGCGCTGGGGCGCTGACATCTCATTGGCTTGAAAATGAGATGTCAACGAGGTGCCGTTAACGGCTTTACCGTTGCCCTCGCATTCGCGATGCCGACGAGGACGTTGGCGCGCCCGGAAATGGCCGATTCGTCATTCATTATGCCGCATTCATCACTCGGGATTGCTCTCATCTTGCAGGCCCCAATTATTCAATGGTGATAAAAAAGAGTATTCAATTCCTCCGCGTCCTCCGCTGTGCTGCGGTTTTGCATGTCGCTTGGCTTGGTTTGGGCGGCATCGCTAGCGCCTTCCCACCCGCGCCTTACTACACCCTCTATGGCATGGTCCGCGACCAGGTCGGCCAAACGATTACCGCCGAGGGCGCCGAGGTGATCCTGCTCAAGGGCGGCGTCGAGGTCGGCCGCACGCCGATCACCTCTAGCCGCCTTGACCAAAGCTACGAACTCAACATGCGGCTCGACCAAAATCGCAGCGGCACCACTTTCTACACGGAAAAGGCCATCGCCGCCGG
>JBMTCI010000212.1:0-2818 GCA_049430745.1 Luteolibacter sp.
GTGATCGACATCTGGGTCGAACCGTGCAGCTCGACATCGGGAGCCACCAAGCGCGCGAGCTTCGCGAGTCCGAGGTCTTGAATGATCAGGGCGTCAACTCCCGCGTCGGCAATCAGGCGCAGTTGTTTTTCCGCCGCCTCCAGTTCGCAGCTAAAGATCAGCGTGTTCATGGCGACGAAGCCCTTCACGCCATGACGGTGCAAGTAATCCATCAACTCCGGCAGATCGTCCTCGCAAAAATTGTCTGCCCGCAGGCGTGCATTGAATCGCGGCAGGCCGAAATAAATCGCATCAGCACCCGCCGCCACCGCAGCTCGCGCGCAATCCCAGTTGCCGGCAGGCGAAAGGAGCTCGGGGCTTGGGTCATTCGGCTTGTGCTTGCTCACGCGTCGATTGAATCAGTCCCGCGAAAAATGGCCAGCAGAAGGCATCGCGTCGAATGATCTCGATTCGCGCAACTTTTCCTGCATCGTGTGGTTTTATTGACATGATCCCGCAAGCGGCAAATTCATGGACCATCGACGAAGCCGCTCATTTGCTCAGTCGTGCCGGTTTCGGCGGCAGCCCTGAGGCGATCAAGGCCCTCCATGCGTTGGGCCGCAAGGGTGCCGTCGAATCATTGATTTCAGCGCAAGATGCCGCGGAGGAATTTCCCTTTCCCGAATGGGCGAGCAAGGATCAGGCACTTGCGGAACTCGCCGAGCAACGCCGCGAGTTGCGTCAAATTCGATTGGCAACCCGCGGCCTGAGCCCCGAGGAGGCCGAGAAAACAAGACGCATGATGCGCAAGGACACGCAAGTGCGTGACAGGCAGCGCGGTCTGGAGGCCCACACCTGGTGGATCAATCGCATGCTTCGAAGCAAGGCGCCCTTGCGCGAAAAAATGACTCTTTTCTGGCACGATCACTTTGCGACATCGGTTCAAAAAGTGAAGCAGCCCATCATGATGGTCTGGCAAAACGATTTGTTTCGGCGTCATGCCACCGGCAATTTCAAAGATTTGACGCATGCGATTCTGATGGATCCGGCGATGATGCGTTACCTCGACACGCAGGACTCGCAAAAGGGCAAACCGAACGAAAATTTCGCGCGCGAAATCATGGAGCTCTTCACGCTCGGGGAAGGTCATTACACCGAGGCTGATATCCGCGAGGCGGCCCGCGCGTTCACGGGCTATGAGTTCGATCCGACAATCGGAGCTGTTTGGCACAACAAACGGCGCTGGGACGAGACGCCGAAAACGATTTTTGGAAAAACCGGAAATTTCAACGGCAGCGATGTCATCAATCTCATCTTCGATCAGGCGCAGCCGGCAAAATTCATGGCGGCGAAGATCTGGGAATTCTTCGCCTATGAAAATCCGCCGCCGAAGGCCGTCGATGCCTTGGCTGAAACGCTGCGAAAGTCGAATTACAACTTGGCGCCGCTCTTGCGCGAAATTTTCCTATCGAAGGAATTTTACAGCGCCACCTGCATGGGGACGCAGATCAAATGCCCGATCCAATTCGTCATGCAGCTTCAAAAACAGCTGGAGCTCGATGGCTTGCCGCCAGGCTTTGCACAAAACGCCCAGCAACAACTCGGCCAGATACTTTTCGCTCCGCCGAATGTCGCGGGCTGGGACTGGGGCAAGGCATGGATCAATACCAACACCTTGCTCGCCCGCTACAACCTCTCGGGCGTGCTTTGCAAAAACACAGGCAAAAACGACATGAAGCAACTGAGTCAAGGTGCAAAAATTCCACGCATCGCCTCCATGAAAGGCAGGGCATCAGCTTGGACAGGGCCTGACTTCGAAAAAATCGCGCCCCATGCTTTGCGTGAAGATCCCGAAAAATTGGTCGAGTCCTTGGTCTTCCGATTTTTCCACCGACCTCTTCCCACGAAGGCCACCTTGTCATTCGTTGAATTCGCTCAAGCGAAAAAAGGCGCGTCACTCACCGACGGACAAGTCGCCGAACTTTGCCATCTGATGCTCAGCACGCCACATTATCAGCTTTGCTGATCCACACAAAACCCCAGCCATACCCGCATACCATGAAAACCCGCCGTGAATTTCTCCGCTCAACCATGCTGGGTGCGTCCTCGGCATGGACGGTTCCGATGTTTGTCGAACGCACCTTTGCCCAACTTCACATGGAGGCCAAGGATCTCGCTGTGCAAGCAACCACCGGCAAGGATGATACGATACTCGTCGTAGTTCAGCTGGCGGGTGGAAACGATGGTTTGAACACGCTGATCCCTTATGCCGACGATGCCTATCACAAGGCCCGTCCGCGACTGGCAAAGAAGGAAAAGGAAATCATCCGCCTTAGCGATCATGTCGGCTTGAACGCCGCGATGCCTTTCCTTGGATCGCTTTACAAGGAAGGTGGCCTCGGCGTCGTGCAGGGAGTCGGCTACCCGAATCCGAACCGCTCGCATTTTGTTTCCACATCGATCTGGGAAACTGGCGACCCGAGCAACCGCAGCGGCACTGGTTGGCTTGGGCGCTACTTTGACAACGCTTGCCCGGGTGCGGATCCGACGGTCGGCATGAGCTTCAACAAAACTCAGCCGGAGAGTTTCGGCGCACTAAAAAACCCCGGCGTTTGTCTCAACTCTCCCGAGCTTTACCGCTGGATTCACAGCGGTGGACAAAAGGCACTCGCCGAAGAATTTTTTGCCGAGCTCAACCAACCGGATGACGACGCGGTTTCGGGCGCCTCCATCGCGATGCCCGCCGGTGGTCGCTATGGCGGCATTCAAGGCGAAAGCAACTTGGAATTTCTCGAGCGCGTAGCCCTCGATGCGCGCGTGAGCTCGGAAAAAATTCTGA
>JBMTCI010000213.1:0-2806 GCA_049430745.1 Luteolibacter sp.
GTGCGGCCGGCGCGCCGGAGTTCATCCTGCACGATGGCCCGCCCTTCGCGAATGGCGATGTGCACATGGGCACGGCGCTCAACAAGTTGCTCAAGGACTTGGTGGTGAAGTCGAAGACGATGGCCGGCCACGCTGTGCCCTTCGTGCCAGGTTGGGACTGCCATGGCTTGCCGATCGAATTCAAGGTCGTGAAGGAAACCGCCGGGCTCGAGGCACCAGAGATCCGCCGTCGCTGCGCAGAGTTCGCAGGGAAATTCATCGACATTCAACGCGCGTCGTTCCGGCGCTTGGGCGTGTTTGGCGATTGGGAAAACCCTTACCTCACGATGGCACCGGCCTATGAGGCGGGCATCTTGCGGGTCTTTGCCAAGCTGGTGGAGAATGGCTGCGTTTATCAATCGAAGAAACCCGTTCAGTGGTCCTACGGAGCACAGACCGCGCTCGCCGAAGCCGAAGTCGAATACCAGGACAAGGAAAGCACCGCGGTGTTTGTGAAATTTCCGCTCGTCAGTGGCGCGCACGCCGGCAAGGCCTCGATCGCGATCTGGACGACGACTCCATGGACGCTGCCCGCCAACCTCGGCCTCGCAGTGCACCCGGAGTTCACCTATGTGATCGGCCGCTTCGAAAATGAAATCGCGGCGCGCAGCGAAACGCTGATCATCGTGCGCGAACTCATCGCCGATTTCACCGCCAAGACCGGCTTTGCATTGGCCGAGACACTCGGCGAAGTGCGTGGACGCGAACTCGAAGGCCTTGAAGCGAAGCATCCGTTCCTCGATCGCAATTCGAAACTCATCCTCGCGAATTTCGTCACCACCGAGACCGGCACCGGCATTGTCCACATCGCTCCAGGCCACGGCGCGGACGACTATGTCGCTGGTCAGCAAAACGGCTTGGCCGTTCTTTCACCGGTCGACGATGAAGGAAAGTTCACTGCCGAGTGCGGTGTGGCGGAATTGGTCGGCACGCATGTGTTCAAGTCGAACGAACGCATCGTCGACATGCTCGCTGAGAGCGGACATCTGCTCGGTCGCGAAATTTACAAACATTCCTACCCGCATTGCTGGCGCTCGAAAACGCCGATCATTTTCCGCGCGGTCGAGCAGTTCTTCATTTCGCTCGAAACGCTGCGGGGTCAGGCGCTCGAGCAAATCGACAAGGTCGAGTGGCTTCCCGCGTGGGGCCGCAATCGCATTTATGGCACAGTCGAGTCGAGACCCGATTGGTGCATCTCGCGTCAGCGCACCTGGGGCGTGCCGCTGCCAGTTTTCTTTGGTGCCGACGGCAAGGCGATCCTCTCGGCCGAGCTTGCCCGTAAGATTGCCGATGCAGTCGAGCGCGAGGGCACGAACTTCTGGTTCGAGCAAAGCGATGCTGAACTCGCCAGCCGCTTCGGCCTGCCCGCAGGCGTGAAAAAAGGTCGCGACACACTCGATGTGTGGATTGATTCCGGTTGCTCGCACGCGGCGGTGCTCGACCAACATCCCGAGCTCCACGCGCCGGCGGATTTGTATCTCGAAGCCACCGATCAACACCGCGGATGGTTCCAAAGCTCGCTCATGCTCAGCGTCGCGTATCGCGGCACGGCTCCTTACAAGTCGGTGATGACCCACGGCTTCGTCGTCGACAAGGACAAGAAGAAGCTGTCGAAATCCGAAGCGGAAAAGGCTGGCAAGCCGATTGATGCCGCGCATTTCTACAACAAGTACGGCGCTGACATCGTGAGGCTTTGGGTGTCGTCGGTTGATTGGCAAAACGAAGTGCCCTTCGGTGAAGATCTCTTCAAGCAAGTGGCCGAACCGTACCGCCGTTTGCGCAACACGCTGCGCATTTTACTCGGCAACCTCGATGGCTTTGATCCGAAAACCGCGCCTGCCAGCCCGGCCTACACGCTGCTCGATCGTTGTATCCTTGAGCGCCTGCACAGCGTGACGAGCGAATGTCTCAAGGCCTACGAAGCTTACGAGTTTCGCAAGGTTTTCAACGCGCTCAACAATTTCTGCACGCACGACCTTTCGGCGATCTACATTGATGCCACCAAGGACCGTATGTACTGCGACGCGATCAACTCGCCGCGGCGCATCGCTTCGCAAGCAGCGATGCATGCGGTGTTTGTTTCGCTGTGCAAACTCCTCGCGCCGATCCTTGCCTACACCGCCGACGAGGCATGGGAACATGCGACCTTCGCCACCGGCAGCGTGCACGAGCAAGATTTCCCGACGCCCGATCCCGCATTTGCGCCGGGCGAAGCGACTGCCACGGCAGACCGCTTGTTTGAAATCAAGTACACCATCCAGACCGCGATCGAAGCACGCGTGCAGGCAAAGGAATTTTCGCGCAACAACGAAGCCGATGTGACGCTGGTTGTTCCCGAATCCGACGCTGCCTTGCTGCCGCTCCTCAACGAACGCGAATTTGCAACCGAGTTCTTCATCATCGCCGGACTCAAGACCACGGTTGGCGATGCCTTGCAAGCAAGCGCCTGCAAGACCGCGTTTCCGCTCTGCCCGCGCTGCCGCAAGCACGAGCCACTGCTCGATAGCGGATTGTGCGAGAGGTGCGATGAAGTCATCGGCTAAGCTAGAAGACAAACTACTAGATTCATCGTATCCATGAGCCTGTCGCGTCTTTTGCTTCTCCTAACGCTGCCGCTCTACATCATCGACCAAATCACAAAGTTTTGGACGATCGGCACTTTCCAACCGCCGTGGCATCAGCCGGGCGCGCACATCACGGTGATTGAAAATTTCTTTTACCTCGTGCGTGTGCACAATCAGGGCGTGGCCTTTGGCTTTGGCAATGG
>JBMTCI010000214.1:0-2778 GCA_049430745.1 Luteolibacter sp.
TTCCGATCACTGATGCGGCACCGAAGGCACCGAGCACTAGGCTCACCGCATGCAATGCATAAACCAAGTGGGTGGCCTGCACGAGGCCTTTGGAGGGAATGCGAGTTTCGTCCATAGCTTGTATGCATACCGTGCCGCGCATCGTGATTATTTCAAGCAAATCTGCCGCGTATGAAAATTTGACAAAGTACTTAGGCGGAATTTCGCTAACCGCATGATACGAATCGGCATGTGGTGTTCGCGATTCGGCCATTTTGCGGGGCTTGTCCTGCTTGGCTTTTCGAGTGCACACGCCAAGGTCGTCGAATACGACCTGCAGGTTGCCGAGGCGCGATGGTCACCGGAATCTGGAATGAAGGCTTCACGGGCCTTGACTCTCAATGGCGGCATACCCGGTCCGACCTTGCGATTTCGCGAAGGCGACACCGCGCGGATTCGCGTAAAAAATTTGCTCAAGCGCGAAGAGACATCAATCCACTGGCATGGCTTGCTCGTACCAAATTCGCAGGATGGAGTGCCATATGTCAACACGCCGCCGATCCAAGCAGGCGAGACGCGGGTCTTTGAATTTCCTCTCAGGCAGGCCGGCACATATTGGTATCACAGCCACACCGACCTGCAGGAGCAGAGTGGCGTGTATGGATCGATTGTGATCGAGCCCAAAAATGGCGAGCGGGTGAAGGTCGATCGCGATCATGTCGTCGTATTGTCGGATTGGACGCGTGAAAATCCGCATGAGGTCATGCGCTCACTGATGCGTGGCAGCGATTGGTATGCTTTCAACAAAGGTGCGATGCAAAGCGTGTTCGGGGCGGCAAAGGCCGGGTTTTTGGCGGACTTTTGGGATCGCGAGCGTTCGCGCATGCCGGCGATGGATGTGTCGGATGTCGCTTATGATGCGTTCTTGGCGAATGGGAAAAGGTCGATCGATCTCAAAGGCAAACCTGGCGAGCGGATCAGGCTGCGTTTCATCAATGCCGGTGCGGCGACTTACTTTTACCTGCAGTCTGCGACGGGTCCGATGACATTGATCGGGTCCGATGGCAAGGATGTGAAACCGTTTCAAATCAAGCGTCTGCTGATCGGTATGGCCGAGACTTACGATGTGGTGGTAAGGGTGCCGCCAAGTGGCAGATGGGAAATTCGCGCGACTTCGCAGGATGGCACGGGTCATGCATCGATGTGGATTGGCAGCGGCGATGTGCATTCTGCACCGGAGGTGCCCAAGCCGGAGCTTTACAACATGGACGCGCACCTGATGGCAGCGGTGGACGAGGAGGAAGCTACCGGGGATGAGGAGCGCCCGCTTTCGCCGTATCGACGGATGCGCGCCGTGGAGTCGACCGCCTTTGCTGCTTCATTGCCGCGACGCACGATCGATCTGCGGCTCAGCGGCGACATGACGCGCTATGTTTGGTCATTCAATGGCAAGACGATGGCCGAGAATGGGGTGATCAAGATCAAGCGCGGCGAAGTGCTGAGGCTTGAACTGATCAACGACACGATGATGCATCACCCGCTGCACCTGCATGGTCATTTTTTTCGCGTGATCGAGGATCAGGGAATTAACGCGCCGTTCAAGCACACCGTTGATGTGCCGCCGATGGGTAAGAGAACGATCGAATTTGAGGCGAATGAACAAGGTGACTGGTTGTTTCATTGCCATTTGTTGTACCACATGCATTCCGGCATGGCTCGGGTGTTTTCCTACGAGGAACAAGGGCCAGATCATCGGCCGAATCTCGGCGAGCATGCCCGCGATCCGTTCTTTTTTATGGTCGATGGATCACTGCAAAACCACATGAGCATGGGCATGCTGACACTGATGAATGCTCATAACGATTTTTATGGCAGTTGGGTTCTTGGCATTCATCACCATGAGGACGAGGATCACGAACACGAATTTGATTACGAGGCCGATGTGGCATGGCGGCGTGTGATCAATCCCGATTTGGCGACGCTGCTCGGTTGGCGTTTCACCAATCGCGAGGATGAGGAGGATCGGGCCTTTGGTGGCATCGAATATCGTTTGCCTTATCTGGTTCAAAGCGTTCTGCAGATCGACAGCGAGGGAGATGTGCGGGTGGGCCTTGAAAAGTCGCTGCAGCTCACCGACCGCATTTCATGCTTTGCCGGGGTCCAATACGACAGCGGCAGCCTGTGGGAATGGACCACCGGGGCCGAGTACTTGCTCAGCAAACGATTCTCGCTCGTTACGCAATATCACTCCGAGCACGGCTTTGGCGCGGGACTTGGCTTCAGATTCTAATGAGTCTAAGCGAAAATACGCGCAGTCAACAGGGGTTTAGGCTTAAGTTCTTAGAATTGGTAAAAGCGATTTTTGCGTTTAGGCTATGTGAGAAAGCATCAACATTATGAAAACGAAAATTGTCACATTGATCATTGCTGCGCTCGCCACGTGTGCAACATGCGCTGCCGAAGTGAAGCCTTATCCGTCCGATGTCTGCATTGTCAGCGACAACAAGCTGGGATCGATGGGTAAACCAGTCACCATCGTGCACAATGGTCAGGAAGTGAAGTTCTGCTGCAAGCCCTGCGTCGCAAAGTTTAACAGGAACCCGGAGAAGTACCTCAAGAAAATCGCGCCGAAGGAAGAGGCTACGCCGAAAAAAGAGGAATCGAAGAAGTGATTTCTTCGGTTTTCACTTAAACAATGAATCGATAGGCTCGGATTCGGGTGTCCAGTAACGGATGTCGGTGACCTTGTCGCCATCGAGCGTGAGCACGGTGACCTTGCCCTTTTGTTCGGGGAAGCGG
>JBMTCI010000215.1:0-2758 GCA_049430745.1 Luteolibacter sp.
TTCGCACGATGGAATCCGCCAAGCCGCCGATCCGCATCATCGCGCCCGGCTCGGCTTATCGTCGTGACGAAATTGATGCGACCCACCTCTCGGTCTTCAATCAACTCGAAGGTCTCTATGTCGCAAGCGATGTTTCGCTGCCCGACCTCAAGGGAACGCTGGAGTATTTCCTCCAGCAACTTTTCGGCTCCAACACCGAGGTGCGTTTTCGTCCGCACTTTTTCCCGTTCACCGAACCGAGTTTCGAAATCGATGTGAAACTCACCGTCAAAGGTCAGCCCCCCCGATGGATCGAGGTCGCCGGCTGCGGCATGGTCGACCCGGCGGTCTTTGAAGCGATCAACAAGTCGCGCAAGGACAACGCCTTCGACCCTGCGACCACCACCGGCTTTGCCTTCGGCATGGGCCTCGACCGCCTCGCGATGATCCGCTGGGGCATCCGCGACATCCGTCTGCTGATCGAGAACGACGTGCGTTTCCTCAAGCAATTCTGATTTTTTCAAACCGCCAAGACACCAAGTTCGCCAAGCATGTTTATTCGATTTCTTCCTTTCATGTGATCCACCCTCTTCCTTGGCGTGCTTGGCGCCTTTGCGGTTTCATACCACTCTTCTCTCACACCTCATGAACATTTCCCTCAACTGGCTCTCCACTCACCTTGATCTCGCGGGCAAGTCGATCTCGGAGATCGATGACCTTCTCACCTTCGCCGGAGTTGAGGTGGAAGGCATTGTTTCCAAGGGAGTGAGCTCGGAAAAAATTGTCGTCGCGCAAATCAAGGAGGCGGTGCAGCACCCGAACGCCGATCGCTTGAAGGTGACGCAGGTCGATGCCGGTGAAGGCGCCCTGCGCCAGATCGTTTGCGGTGCGCAGAATTACAAGGTTGGCGACAAAGTCCCATGCGCCTTGCCCGGTGCCGAGTTGCCCGGAGGGTTCACGATCAATGAAACCGTCATGCGCAAGGTCGAGTCGAAGGGCATGCTCTGCGCCGCATCGGAGATTGGTTTGCCTGTGGGCGAGGATGGATTGCTGATCCTTCCCGCCGACGCTGAAATCGGCAAGCCGGTGAAAGAGCTCTTTGAATCGGATGTGTTGCTTGAGCTTGAGGTCACACCGAACCGACCCGATTTGCTCAGTCACCGCGGCATGGCCCGCGAACTTGCGGCACTGCTCAAGACGCCGCTCAAGGCCATGGAAATTCCTGCGGCAAAAACCACCGCCGCGACATCCATCCAAATCGACGCGCCCGATGCCTGCCCGCTTTACAGCGCGATCCGCATCTCGGGCGTGACGGTCAAGGAAAGCCCCGCATGGCTCAAGGAACGACTCGAATCCATCGGGCTGCGGCCGATCAACAACATTGTCGATGTGACGAATTTTGTGCTGCATGAGTTGGGTCAACCGCTTCATGCGTTCGATGCGGCAAAGATCAGCGGCGGCATCGTCGTGCGAAATGCACGCGATGGCGAGTCGTTCATCGCATTGGATGAATCCGAGCACGCGCTGATCGCCGACGATCTGGTGATTTCCGACAGCAGCGGCGCAAGCCTTGCGTTGGCGGGTGTGATGGGCGGGCTATCCAGCGGCGTCACGGCAACTACGACGGACATCGTACTTGAGTCGGCTTACTTTGCGCCGCAAGGCATTCGCCGCACTTCGCGCCGCACCGTTTTGTCGTCTGATTCATCCTATCGCTTCGAACGCGGGGTCGACCCCCAAGGCGTGCTGCCTGCCGCGGCGCTTGCCGTTAAATTGATTCTTGAAACTGCCGGCGGATCAGCCGAAGCCGCGATCCAAGTCGCGGGCGAAGCACTAATGCTCACCAGGCCAGTTGCGCTCGATGCCGCAAAGCTCGATCAACTCATGGGCGGATCCATTTCGCTCGCCGATGCCGAACAAATTCTCATCCGCCTCGGACTTTCCAAGCGCGCCGATGGCACTTGGGAAATCCCGTCGTTCCGCGCCGACCTGCAGCGTCACATCGACCTCGTCGAAGAAATCGCCCGCGTGCATGGACTCGCGAATGTTCCTTCGCGAATGCTTGGCACCTTCGTTCCCGCCAGCGCGATCGATGCCGCTTACGACGCCGATATGATTTTGCGCCGCCGCCTCGCCGCGCTCGGGCTTTACGAATGCCAAACGATCAAGCTCATCTCCGACGCGCAGTTGATCGACGCCCTGACGCTGCGCCCGCTGCAAGATGGTGACACCATTCGCGTGAAGATGCCGCTTAGCGAAGATCATGCGGTGATGCGTCCAAGCATGATCCCCGGGCTTGTTGCCTCCGCCGTGCGCAATGTGCGCCAGCAGGCGAAATCGTTGCGACTCTTTGAAATGGGTCGCGTGTTCCGCAATACAGGCGGCGGCAAATCGAAGGATCAGGAAAGCGAAACCCTCGGCATCTTGCTCTCGGGTCCGACGCGTCCGGTCGGCTGGGATCAGGCCGAGCAGATCGCTGATCCTTTTGATCTCAAGGGACTCGTCGCGGCATTGATCCCCGGTGCGAGCATTCGTTTTTCGCCCAAAGATCGCGAAGGCTTTGCGCTCGCGTGCGACATCCGCGCCGGCGATCAATCGATCGGCGTCTTTGCAAGGCTTCTGCCATCGCGCGAGCGCGAACTGAATTTCAGCACGCCGGTGTTTGTCGCCGAACTCGACCTTGGCAAGGTTCGCAAACTTTTGAAAGGCATCGAGCATGTGGCCGAGTTGCCGCAATTTCCCGGATCCTCGCGCGATGCGGCGATGGAAGTTGCCAGCA
>JBMTCI010000216.1:0-2758 GCA_049430745.1 Luteolibacter sp.
CGATCCAGATTGGATATCGATGTCCCCGCTCGAAGCCCTGGTCGCGCTCAACATGCTACCCCGCATTGGTCCGGTGCGCGTGCGACGCTTGCTCGAGGCCTTTGGCGATCCGGCGGCGATCCTCAAAGCATCTGTCGAAAACCTCAAACGCGTCGATGGCATCGGCCAAGAAACTGCGGGCATCATCCGCACATGGCAGGATCATGCCGATCCGACCGCAGAAATCCGCGAAGCGAAAGAACGCGGCATTTCCATCGTGACTCAAAGCGATGATGACTACCCCGCTCCGCTGCGTGAGGCGTATGATCCGCCTTTGCTGCTTTATGTGTGGGGAAAGGTCGAAGCGCGAGATCGTCATGCCATCGGCGTGGTGGGTTCGCGTCGGGCCACCCATTACGGCACGCAGGCGACGCGCAAGCTGAGCTATCAGTTGGCGCAATCGGGCTTCACGATTTTGTCGGGCTTGGCGCGCGGCATCGACACCGCTTCGCATGAAGCAGCGATCGCCGCCCATGGTCGCACCATCGCCGTGATCGGCTCCGGGTTGGCAAAACTTTACCCGCCCGAGAATCTCGCGCTCGCTGAAAAAATCGCCGATGGCTTTGGCGCGGTGGTTTCCGAATTCCCTCTGCACACCGCGCCCGACAAGCAAACCTTCCCCATGCGCAACCGCATCGTCGCCGCATGGTCGCGAGCTTTGTTGGTCGTCGAATGCCCCGCATGGTCTGGCTCGCTGATCACCGCCAACCTCGCCTCGGAATATGGTCGGCCGATCTTTGCCGTTCCCGGACCCATCGACAAGGCGACCTCTGCAGGATGTCATCAACTCATCCGCGACGGCGCGACCTTGGTTGCCGACGCCAGTCACATCCTCGACGATCTCGGTGAGCTACCCTTTGCGCAAAAGACGAAAGATAACAATGCACCTGAGGCATTACCCGAACTTCCCGAGGATGAAGCCAAGGTGTTCGCCGTGCTCGACAGCAGCGAATCGGGCATTGATCCGATCATCCAACGCTGCGGTCTTCCCGCGCACGAGGTCACGGCGATCCTGATGAAACTCGAAATGCGACGACTGGTACGCGCATTTCCGGGATTCCGTTTCGCACGTCGATGAATTCGCGCATCAAGCCATTTGCTCAGCGCCTCTTCTTGCCGCCCACCGGCTTGCGACGCACGGGCTTGGGCGGTGAATCATCGAGCAGCGCGGTGTAAGTGTAAGCAAAGCCCTCGAGCTTCTTGCGCGGGATTTTCTGATCGATGAAGACCTCGACGGATTTTGCGTAATCCAACTCGTCGGCAGTGAGGATGGTGAAGGCATCGCCCTCGGCCTCGGCACGACCCGTGCGGCCAATGCGGTGCACATAGTCCTCGGCATTTTCCGGCACGCGGTAGTTGATCACATGCGACACGCCCGAGATGTCGATGCCACGCGCAGCCACATCGGTCGCGACGAGGATTTCAAAATCACCACTCTTGAATCCGGCAAGCGCCTTCATGCGGTCGACTTGGTTGATGTCCGAATGCATCGCGGCCACTTTCGGTTGACCTGTCGATTTGATCAACGAAGTGACATCATCCGCTTCCTTGCGAGTGCGGGTGAAGATCATCACCGAGTGATAGTCGGTCTCCTTGAGCAACGCGAGCAGGAGTTCGTCGCGTTGATCCATCGCCACGGGATAGAAGGCATGGGTCACGGTCGAGGCCACGGCGCGACGCGCGATTTCCACACTGGCAGGATCGGTGAGACACCACTGCGCAAAGGTTTGAATCGCCGCCGGCATGGTGGCGGAGAAGAAAAGCGTTTGCCGACCTTCCCACGGGCAGAGATTCACGATCTTTCGCACTTGCGGCAAGAAGCCCATGTCGAGCATGCGGTCGACTTCGTCGAGGATGAGAATCTTCACCTCACCAAAACGCATCGACGTACGGTAGAAATGGTCGATCAAGCGGCCGGGAGTCGCGACGACGATGTCAGCACCCGCTTCGAGTTCTTCGGTTTGCTTGCCAAGGCCCACACCCCCATAAAGCAAGGCGACCTTGAGTCCCGTGTGCTTGCCGTATTTTTGAAACGACTCGGCGACTTGGTGCGCGAGCTCGCGGGTGGGTTCAAGTACGAGGATCTGCGGCTTGCCCATGCACGTCACTTTCGAAAGCGACGGCAATGCGAATGCTGCCGTCTTGCCGGTGCCTGTTTGCGAAGCACCAATGACATCACGACCTTCGAGGATGATCGGAATGGCCTGGGCCTGAATCGGCGTTGGCGTGTTGTAGCCGGATTCCTTGATGGCTTCCAGAACGGCTGCGGAGAGCCCAAGTGTTTCAAATCCCATGCGGCGGCCTAGGTAGTGGGCCAAAGCTTCGGGGTCAAGGGGCGATTCACCTTTTATCATAGGCCAAAACGTCGCGAGCAGCAGGTCGCAAATTCGATTTGTCCCAAGACTCGCTTGAATCAACGGATGCGGCAGTCCATGCTCCTCCGCGTGATTCCTAACATCCTCGCCGAACGCTACGCCTCGCCCGACATCCAAGCCATCTGGTCCGCCGAGGGCCGCATCGTCCTTGAGCGCGAGTTTTGGATCGCCGTGATGAAGGCCCAGCGCGACCTAGGTCTCGACATCCCAGCCGATGCGATCGCTGCCTACGAAAAAGTCAAGGATCAGGTCGACACCGGATCGATCATGGAACGCGAAAGGGTCACCCGCCACGATGTGAAAGCGCGCATCGAAGAGTTCAACGGCCTAGCCGGTCATGAGCA
>JBMTCI010000217.1:0-2753 GCA_049430745.1 Luteolibacter sp.
TCATCCGAATGCGGTCTAAGCCAGACCGCGCCACCTTACAAGACCGCGCTACCTTGTCAGGCTCAGCGAACCTCAATGGCAATCTGTGCTTCGTTGCTTGGGCTCTTTGCGGGGTCGGCGAAACACATCAATGAAAAGCCTTTGTAAAGAGGCGTGGAATTTGAATTGGAAATCTTGAGCAAGGAATTTGGCGCCTTGGTCACGGTGATTTTTTTGCCGTAATAGCATGCGGCATCGACCTCGACACTGGCGATGCCTGGACCATGAAGCTTTTCCGATGAGGCATCGATGCTTTCTTCGTAAGTTTGTCGCATCTTGTTTCCATCAGTCCACTTGATGGTGATCTTGTCGTCCTCAAGCTTCTCCTGAAATTTCTCCGATTTTTTCTCATCGTCGACTTTGGTGCCCTTGTAGGCACTTGGAAAATAAACTTCGATGCTGAAACGGAGAGGGTTTTTGACCGCAGGTCCTGGCGTGATAATTTTTCCACCAAGATAAATCGTGCCCTGCTTCATCTCGGCGGAAATTTCGAAGGTCGTCCCTCCGGTGACCTTGCCACGAATGGTCGTTTTCTCCAGTTTGACCGTGGGAGCTTCGCTTGATTCGAGCGATTTGGCATCGATTTGGCGCGAGATTACACTGCCATCGGGCATCGCTTCTTCAACGCGCGGACGAATGCTGATGCCTGAGCCGGAAGTTTTATCGTCCCTTTTGCCAGTGGTTGGGAAAAGTGTGATGTTGCCGTCGGTTTGAAGAGAAAATTGGAATTTGCTACTCTCTGCAACCGCAAAGTGACCATGCCATTCACCGACAGAGAGTGATGGAAGTTCGGCCACGGCCATCTGAGCAAAGGTGCAGAAAACGGAAGCGATGACAAAAAGATGAGTCCTTTTCATGATGTACAAAGATGCACAGCCATGAAGCGTATGCCAACGAAAAAGCCGATCTAACCGACGCGCCGGTTGAGTCAGAGATAAGCCGTGAGGCTCTCGACCGTGTGTGCATCAAGTCGATCAGCCAAAGCTGTGACTAGTGCGATCAGGTGAAGGTGGTCGTTGATGTCGATAATCGCGTTGTGCGAATGGATGTAGCGCGCGGGGACTCCAAGAACGATGCTGGGAATGCCGCTATTGGCTTGATGAAAAGATCCAGCATCAGTGCCGCCACTGCGGCGCACGGTGACTTGATGGGGGATTCCCTCGGCGCGAGCTGTTTCGATGGCAAGTCGGGCGAGGCGTGGGTTGGTGATGGCAGTCGGATCGTAGAGGCGAATTTGCACTCCGCCGCCGAGACGCCCTTGGCAGTCGGCGCGATTGAATCCGGGTCCGTCATCGGCAGGTGGTCCCTCAAGGATGATCGCCACATCGGGCTTGGCAAAGACCGCGGCGGCTTTGGCTCCACGTAGGCCAACCTCTTCTTGCACGGTGCCGCAGAGGACGAGGTGATTGGGGTGATCCGTGGCCGCAAGAATTTGCCCGGCCTGAATCACGGCCGCCATGCCGACACGATTGTCGAAAGCCTTAGCCATGAAGTGATCTTCGCGCGTGAGCGCGGTGAATGCCGAGCTGGGAGCGATCGGATCGCCAAGCGAAATGCCAAACTCATCGATTGCTTGAAGTCGTGACTCGGCACCGACATCGATGAACAATTGCTCGATGCTTTGCACCTGACGGCGTTGCGCCTCGGGCAGAAAATGCGGTGGGCGCGACGCGACGACGCCGAGGATTTTTTCTCCCACGCGGGTGAGGATCTCGACACGTTGACCAAGCAGGTTGTGTTCCCACCATCCGCCGAGAGCGACAAATTGAATGAAGCCGTCATTGGTGATGTTTTGCACAAGAAATCCAACCTCATCCATGTGACCCGCGATCAGCACGCGCGGTCCTTCACCCGCCAGATCACAAAAGACCGAGCCCATGCGGTCGGTGTAGAGATCGCCGCTGTCGCTAAGCTCATCGACAAAGATCGCGCGGACTTCGTCCTCATGCCCTGGCACCGAATGAGCTTCGGTAAGCTCGCGCAACAATGAAATGGCTTTGGTTTTCATGCTGATAAAATGAAGGCGCCGCCATGGCTTTCCAAGTGCCAAGTTGCGTGAGATCGATCAATTCGCATGAATGACCAAATCATGCTTCGGGCGTAGCGTGTTTCGCATGCCACTCAGCATAAACCTTTGGCGAAATTTCCGAGGGCTTGATCTCCGAGCGTCCGCCCCAGAAGACATTGGTGTAGGAAACCGGAATGCCAACGGCGGCGAGGTGGCGATCAATGGCGGCCTTGTGCTCAAGCACGCGATCCTTTTCCGTGCCATGCACCACACCCATGATGTTGACATCACCAAATTGCGGTCCGCCTTCGCGCCAGTAGCAATGGGTCATGCAATAATGGCGTCCGACCTCCGCGCCGCCTTCGATCTCGCGGCCTTTGGGCACGGCCCAGTGGAAGAGGCCGTTGAAGCGAGTGACGCGTTGGCCCGTCGCCGATGGTTTGACGTGTTCGAGAAAGGTAGAGAATCGTCCGATGACTTTTTTCGAGTTCAAAGTCTCAGCGACTTCGCAGAAGCGCTCGAGTGAGACACCTGCAACTTGCGCGCGCTTGTCCCATGGGTTCGCCGTAATTTCATCGGCAGTTAGCTCTTCCTTCAATGCGAGTAACACGGACCATTCCTCAGGTGTGAGTTCGACGGTCGCGGTGGTCATCATTTTGGCCGGTTCATCGGCTTTCTCACCGGGTTCAAGGCTTTTGCGACGCGT
>JBMTCI010000218.1:0-2750 GCA_049430745.1 Luteolibacter sp.
GCCTTGTCTCGTTGAACCGCAACTTGCTCAGCAAGCACCACTCCCGCCATTTCAACGCTGCCAACACAACCATCGCCATCACAGGTGATTTCGAAACAAAGCAACTGCTCGACCTCATCACGGAAAAATTCTCCGCTCTGCCGACAGGTGAAATTTGGACACCACCCGACACGATCATTGCCCAAGGCGCAGACCAAACCCATCACCTCCCCAAGAAACAAGCGGTCATCACCATCGGTTATCATGGCGCATCGGCGGTCGCTAAGAACCGCCATATGCTCGCGATGGTACACGAGTACGCATCCGACATGGCAGGCCCGCTCTTCACTCACATCCGCGAAAACCTCGGCCTCGCCTACCAAGTCGGCGCCAGCCAATTCCACGGCTATGACAGCGGTCTCTTCACATTCTATGTCGCAACCTCTCCCGAACAGGCGGCGCTGGCTCGCATCGAACTCCTCAAAGAAATCGAAAAAATTGCACGCAAGGGCATCCCCGACAACGCTTTCGAACGCGTGCGATCGACCCTCATCAGCAGCCTCGCCATTCAACAACAATCCCTCGCCCGCACTTCGCAAAATGCCGCGCTCAACCTGCTCTTCGGACTGCCCATCGATGAAGATCAACGCACAATTCAAACCTACCGCGAAATGACTCCTCACGCAGTCGCCGAAGCCGCAAACCAAATTTTCTCTCAATGCGCCACCATCGCGACTGTCATACCATCGCACACCGAAGCCTGATACCACTCCATTTGATATCATGAATCAAACCGACACCAGTGAGCCGACCGAAATCGAGGTCGAAGTGGTGAATGTCTCTGATGCGCCGCTGCGAGATGCTGCTGAAAACGAATCAGCCCCAAGCAAACGCCCCTGGTCAAATTTCGGTCAAAAATTCAATGCCCGATCACCGGTCCAACGCATTCTCATCGCACTCGCTCTGATCCTCGGCATGGGATTCATTCTCGCCGCCGCCCTGATCTTTGGCATGGTCGCACTCATCGTTTTCACCCTCCGCGCCATCAAACGCCTGATCACATCCTAAATTGGCTCTCAAATGGCTTTGTCACAACGCGAGTTCCTCAACTCAACACTGCCAGCTTGAACCTTGAAACCCCCTCTGAAAATCAATCCCCGCATTGACACCCCCGCATCCACTCGACCACCCTTTGCCCATGTCACGCTTTGCCAACAAAATCGCAGTGGTCACCGGCGCAGGCCGCGGAATCGGTCAGGAAATTGCCCGTAAACTCGCATCCGAGGGAGCCAAGGTCGCGGTCGTGAGCCGCAGCGCATCAAGTTGCGGCAAGGCGGCCGAAGAAATCAACAAGGACTTTCCCAGATCCGCCACCGCTTATGAGGTCGATGTCGCCGACCATCAAGCCGTGCAAGACCTCGCCACCCGCATCACCAGCGAAATCGGCGCACCCAACATTCTCATCAACAACGCTGGCGTCACCCGCGACACGCTCCTCATGCGCATGAAGGAAGAAGACTGGGACACGGTCATCGACACCAATCTCAAGGGCGCATTCAACACGGTCAAAGCCTTCATGCGCTCGCTCATGAAAGCCGAAGACCCGCGCATCATCAACATCGCCTCGGTCATCGGCCTCATCGGCAATGCGGGACAAACCAATTACTCCGCCAGCAAGGCCGGCCTCATCGGATTCACCAAAGCCGTCGCCCGCGAACTCGCCGGACGCGCCGTCACCTGCAACGCGGTCGCTCCAGGTTTCATCACCACCGACATGACCGATGAGCTCTCCGACGCGGTGAAAGAAGCGGTACTCGCAAAAATTCCTCTCGGTACTTTTGGTCAAACCAGCGACATCGCCGAGCTGGTCGCTTATCTCGCCAGCCCCGCCGCACGCTACATCACCGGACAGGTGATCGCCGTCGATGGGGGCATGACGATGTAAAATTTCTCTGTCGAAAAAATTGATGCATCTGCTCGTCATGCGCCACGGCAAGGCGGAGGATTCGAATCCTCAAGGCGACGCCGCCCGACGCCTCATCGATATCGGCCGCGAGCAAGCCCGCCGCGCGGCCCGCATGCTCGTCCACGCGCAGCAAGTTCCCGACATCGTTCTCACGAGCCCCTACGAGCGCGCGCTCCGCACGGCCGAGGAGTTCTGCACCACCGCCGGCCTTGCCGCACCCATCATCCAAGACTGGCTCGCCTGCGGCATGCACCCGCAAACCGCCCTGCGCGAACTCAGCGCATTTTCCGAATTCCGCCGCGTCGCCATCGTCGGCCACGAACCCGACCTCTCCTGCCTTATTTCCTATCTCATCGAAGCCCCTTACGGCTCGGTCGTCATGAAAAAAGGCGCCATCGCTGCCATCGAATGCTCACCCCCGGCCCGTGGCGGCGTTCTGCTTTATCTCGTGCCACCGAAACTCGCCGATCGCGAGGATTAGACAAGCCGCCCCTCGACAGCGGTTTTGATTGCATGCAAGCCCCCCTCTCGTGACACTCATCGGGTCCGCCCCAAAGCGGAATATTCGCATGAAAGTCATCGCCGTCGCAAACCAGAAAGGAGGAGTGGGAAAAACCACCACCGCTCTCAATCTTTCCGCCGCGCTGGCACTTCGCGGCCAACGCGTGTTGCTCGTCGACCTCGACCCGCAAGCGAACTGCACCAGCGGACTCGGCATCGATGCCCCCGAAGGCAGCAGTCTCTATCCCGTCCTTCTCGGCAAGGCTAGCGTGCGCGATCAAATCATCCCCAGCGGACGCGAAAA
>JBMTCI010000219.1:0-2725 GCA_049430745.1 Luteolibacter sp.
GGTGACGAAGAATATGAGATGGAGTGGTCAGCTTACTTCATGCCTCAGACGGTTCTCGACAAGCTGTCGGCGATTGGAGAGAAGGCAACTAGCTCTATCGACAGCATAACCAAAAAATCAGAAGCAGAATAAGCCTCGCCATGACAACCGCTACCAGCCGTAGGCTACAATCGCTCTCTCGGCAGAGCCCCGTCAACGAGGTCGCGATCAGTGTGAGGCGTGATGGATGGCGATGAGTTTGACCAAGAGGTCTTCAATGAATTCGAGCGGGATCTGATTGGGTCCATCGGAAACGGCGTTGGCGGGATCCGAGTGCACTTCCATGAAAAGTCCATCGATGCCTGTCGCCACGGCTGCGCGCGCGAGCACTGGCGCAAGCTCGCCATCGCCGCCGGTCGTGCCGCCAAGTCCACCGGGTCGCTGCACCGAATGCGTCGCATCAAAGATCACCGGCAGACCTTCCTTGCGCATCCAGTAGAGTGAGCGCATGTCGGCGACGAGGTTGTTGTAGCCAAAGGTCGTGCCGCGTTCGGTGATGAGGAAATGCCTGCAGCCGAAGGTGCGCATTTTGTCGGCGATGTTCACCGTGTCCCATGGCGCAAGGAATTGGCCTTTCTTTACATTCACCGCACGACCGGTTTTGGCAGCGGCTTCAAGCAGGTCGGTCTGACGGCACAAAAATGCGGGGATTTGCAGCAGGTCGACAAACTCCGCGGCGATGTCGGCCTGCTCGGCGGTGTGAATGTCGGTGGTCACTGGCACACCGAGCTCTTTGCCAATCGCGCCCAGAATCCGGCAACCCTCGCGCGGGCCGGGTCCGCGAAACGAACCCACCGAGGTGCGGTTGGCTTTGTCGAATGACGCTTTGAAAATGAAATGGATGCCGGTGCGATCGGCGATTTCCTTGAGCGAGCGAGCCATGTCCCACGCGAAGCTTTCCGATTCGAGCGAGCAGGGGCCGAGGATGAAAAATGGAACGGGTCCGCCAACTGGAACATGGCCGATGTTGAATGGTTCGAATGTCATGATGCGTCGGATTTCAGTGTTTGGCGGCGGCTTGCGCGGATTGGAACAAGGGGCGCAAATTTTGCAGCGCCATGGTGAGAAGCTTGGTTTCGGTTTCAGTTAGATTACCCCGAGTTTTGGTGGAAAGCATTTCGAGCGAATCGATCACCGATTGAGCGGCGCGCAGGTTCACCGATTTTTCACCCGTTTGCGGGTGGGGGATCTGACCAAGAAAAAGCCCGGCGTTTTGTGCCTGGAAAAGGACAAATTCGTTGAAGCGTGGATCTGCCTCGGCGGTTTCTGGCATGGCTGGAGTTTATAGGCGGATCCGAGCGGCGGAAAGCGCAAAGCGGCGCGGGAAAAGATGGCGGCCTACGCGGTGGCGTGTCAGTCTGCGCGCGATTCGCAGTGGATTCCGTGCAAACCATTACTTTCAGCTCCTCATCGCGGGCGGTCGCCCTCTTCGACCTCGACGGCACTCTGATCCCGTGGGACTGCCAGTTGCTGTTCCGTCATTTTGTCGTTCGGCGCGAACCATGGCGCGCGTTTCTGTTGCCGGTGTTTTTGGTTTTTTTGCCCTTGGCCGGCTTGCTCGGAACCGAGCGCATGAAGCGAATTTTCCTCAGCTACCTGTGGCGTGTCGATCCGCAGGATCTCGCCAAATACGCCCGCGAATTCGCGCAGTCACTCATGCCGGCGATTTATCCTCAACTGCGCGAACGCATTGAGGCGCATCGTAGGTCGGGCGACTTGCTGATCCTCTCCTCTGCTAGCCCGGAATTCTATGTGCGCGAAATTGGCAAGCTGCTCGGCTTCGACATCTCGCTCGGCACAGTGGTCACGCCCGGCACGCTTTTTCCGGATCTGGAAAACCACAAAGGGGCGGCAAAGGTCACACGACTGCATGAAGTACTAGATTCATCGTACTTTGCTGATGGTGTTTTGCCCGGCTCCTGTGGCTATACCGACAGCCGAGCCGATCTGCCGATGCTCGCTGTTTGCGAGCGCGCTTTGGTGGTCAATCCAGACGCGCGGCTCAGCGCCTTGGCGGCCGAAAAAGGCTGGGAAATCGTGCGTCCGGCAAGACCTTGGAAATCGCCGCTCGACCGTGTGTTCCGACTGCTTGCGCTGCTTTTCGGTATCGGTAGTGACCCCGGCGGGATCAACGCAGTTCGACTTTGAAAAAATCGCGCATCACTGCGCGGTAAACCTCGCGCTTGAATTCCGGCAGCCAATCGAGATCAAATTCTTGTGGGAGGATCCAACGGTATGCGCGGAATTCGCGCGGTTTCTGGTCGACATTCACCGCTGGCGCGCCGGCCTTGAGTTGGCAGAGGAAATAGGTCTGCTCCTGGCCGTGGCTGCCGTGCTTGCGAACCTTTTTTTCGCGCACATCCTCGGGATAAAGGTAGCGGTAACCGTCGCGCATGGCGGTCACTTCATAATGCTCGGCTTTGAGCCCGATTTCCTCCCGCACCTCGCGAAACAGCGCCTGCTCCGGGCTTTCACCCGGGTCAATCCCGCCTTGGGGAAACTGCCACGCGCCCGCTACGTTCGCGCGCTCGCAAATCAAAAGACTGCCCGACGGATCCACCATCAGCGCAGCCACATTGGGCCGATAACGAACCATGCGCGAAATTTGCTCCCGACCACGCGAGCTGACAATCCTTAACTTTTCCGAAGCTTTGGTCCTTGTGCTGGTCATCATCTGAGAGACATG
>JBMTCI010000220.1:0-2715 GCA_049430745.1 Luteolibacter sp.
TACCGCTCGGCCTTCGAGCAAGTTGATCGGCTGTTCTACGCAAAAACGCCCAAGGACTTCCACCTGATGCCGGCCTTTGACGCCCAACTCTATCGCTGGGAGCAGGAATATTTTTTCGAACACCTCGTCGAGGATCATCTCGGCATGGATGCAGGTCCGCTTCGCAAAAATCCTGTTTTCAACTCACTGGCGGAAAGCCTCGGTGCCAGCGCTCGTCACCTCGTCCATCGCGATTTCCAATCGCAGAACCTTTTGGTGAAGGATGATAAAATTTGGATGATCGATTTTCAAGGTCTGCGCCGGGGGCGTCAGGAATATGATCTCGCGTCATTGATTTACGATCCCTACCTCGATCACAGTGCAGACGAACGCGATGCCTTGCTCGACCTTTGGGAGGACATCGCCGACGAACGCCCGGAGTCGACGCTCTTTGGTCAATGTGCAGCCCAACGACTCATGCAAGCGCTCGGCGCTTACGCCAACATCGTGCGCAACCGCGGCGACGAATGGTATCGACCGCACATTGCCACCGCCGCCCGCCTGCTCGGCGATGTGATCGCGAACACCCCACTCGAAGCTCCGCTCGCACCCGTGCTCGCCGCGATTCCCGAACCGTGAAAATTTTGATCCATCGCCCTTTGTGGGTGTTGATTGCCGCGCTCGCCGCCGCACTGGCGTGTTGGAAAAAAGCGCCCGGCACTGAGGTTGATCGCAGCGCCTTCGAACTTATCGCCGCCAGCGTGATCAACCCGCCTTGGCTCGTATCCGGCAACGGAAGCCATAGCGAACCGTGGAGCTTGCAAACATCGGCTGCAAAATCTGCCAAAAAACAATGCGTCTCGCCAACCATCATCGCCATCGACGATGACCCGGACGGCGTGTTCCAAAATTTTCCTCCATCGCCCATCGATGTCGCAGTGCTTCTCAACAACCTTCACCGCCTTGGAGAAAAGAAAGCCAACATCGCTGCCGTTTTCGCATGGGACGAGCCCGATGTCATGGGCCTCACTGCCCTCGCCAAAACCATCAGCCGATTTGACTCCGTCACGATGGCCGCGCCACTGAGTCGTGGCACTTCAAGCGAACCGATCCCCTCTCCATTTCTCCGTGCGTCGATACCAATGTCCGAAGTGATCGGCGATAGCTCGCTGCTTCCGATCGTCAACCGCATCTCCGTGCGTGGCACCATCCTTGGACGCGAAAATACCATGGCCGGATTCCAAAGCCTCGACTCGCAATCAGAGGACGGCGCCGTGCCGCTCCTTGCGCGATGGGATGATCGAGTCATCTTTTCCTTTCCACTTGTCGTCGCTACCCAACAACTAGGCCTGCCCATCAGTGGCATCAAAGTCCATTGCGGCAGCTCGATCACCCTCAGTCCGCGAGGGCCTATTCTACCCGTCGATGCGTTCGGTCGCCTGATCCAAAGTACGCCGAAGGCGGCAACGCCTGCGCCCATCTCCGCCGCCAAATTGATCGATGCCGATGCTGACCTGCTGAAGCGTGATTCGCGAGCACCACTCCTTCTCATCGATGCCCGCAGCACGGCTGACCCAGAAACGCTCAACTTTTCCGAGCAACTGCCGCTTACCGTTTCGTCGATTGTTTCCGATGCAGGGACGCAGCAGGCATTCACCTGCAGGCGAATCGACCCATCGCGCGAAATTTCCTTTCTCATCGTTGTGACACTGATTCTTTCTGCCACCTCGGCACTCGCCACTTTTCCAAGAAATGTCATGCTGCTCACCATCGCCGGCGCACTCATCGCCGCGCAGTTCATCATCGCATGCCTCGCCAACCTGTGGTTGCCAGGACTTGCTGCGCTTGCTTCGGTGGCCGCAGCATTCATCATTTCACCCATCTTTCCCCAGCCCCAAAAGCCATGAACCCGATCGATAAAGCCAACGCCCTGATCGAAGCCCTGCCCTACCTTCAGGCATTTCGCGGCAAAACATTTCTCATCAAAATGGGCGGGTCGGCGATGGAAGATCCCGAACTGGTTGCCAAGGTGATGCGCGACATCGTTTTCCTCGAAGTCGCTGGCATTAACCCGATCGTGGTCCACGGCGGAGGCAAATCGATTTCCGCCGCGATGGAAAAGGCCGGACTCGAGGCAAAATTTGTGGGCGGATTTCGCGTCACCACCGATGAGGCCATCGACATTGTTGCACGTGTGCTCTCAGAGGAAATCAACCCTAGCCTCGTGCGCATGATCCGCGACTTCGGCGGCAAGGCCGTTGGCATTCCGGGTAACGATGTCTTTTACGGAGAAAAAACCAAGGTTGCCGGACCCGATGGTAAACCCATCGACATCGGCCGCGTGGGAGAAGTCGTCGGCTGCCAACTCGCCCACATGGACGCCGCCCTTGAAGCCGGCATCGTGCCTGTCGTTTCTCCGCTTGCCGCAGAACTTGCCACCGGGCGCCCCCTCAACATCAACGCCGACCTCGCCGCCGCCGCCCTCGCCAAGGAACTGCGGGCCGCAAAGCTTGTCTTCCTCTCCGATGTCCCGGGTCTGCTTGCCGACCCCAAGGACCCCTCATCGCTCATTCATTCGGTGAACCGCAAAGATGCCGACACCATGATCGCCGACGGCACCATCTCAGGCGGCATGATTCCAAAAATTCGCAGCGCAATCGACGCGCTGAACGCCGGCGTTCGCAAGGTCCACTTCATCGATGGACGTCAGCCCCACGCTCTCTTGCTCGAGATCTT
>JBMTCI010000221.1:0-2704 GCA_049430745.1 Luteolibacter sp.
GCCGTCACCAAGCGATCGACGATCCAACCGGTCACAATCGCCACCACTGCCGATAACAGAATAAACAAAATCATCCATTTCCAACCAATCAGCGCCGCCAGAATTAGCGTCAAGGACAGCGAATTCCATGGACTCGCGATGAGAAAGGCAATCGTCTGACCCAACGACGCACCGCGTTTGTACAGACCCATGCCAACCATCAGAATCCCGTGATTGCAAAGGTCGAGCATCACCCCCGCACCCACGGCGCGCAAAAGCCCCGATATGGTTCCGCCCTTGCCTAATATCGCAGCAATCAACTCCCGCGGAACACGACCGATCACGGCGACAGCAACCATTCCAAAAAGCAAGCCCCACCACGCACGACTCAAGAGTTCCCAACATCCATGGCCGTAAGTCATCAGCCATTTGGGTGCTGACGGAAAAAGAAAATGCACGGCTAGTCCGCACGCAAACATCAAGGCCGATCCCCACAAAAGACGATCCACTGGCTGCTTGGACTCGCCACCACAGCAAGACGTTTCAGACTTTGGAGCAATCGTCTTGGGCTGACAGCACGGCGAGGTTTTCATTGGCCTAATGCTATCCGTTCGCGCGGCATTTGTCGAAAATATCAATCAACGAAATGACGCCTATTTCGTTTCTCTACTGATTGCGCAGAAAGCTTTCCTCAAATGGCGACTCGGCCTCAGCCGTCCTCTCAACCGTCAACACGGGCTGAAGCAATCCTTCTTCCAAAGGAAAGTTCATCGTTCCTGCAACCTTGACCCATTCGTTTTCAGAAATTTCAGGCAATGGATTGTTGCCGTATTCGAGTACAATTGGAATGGCGCGGCTGTCAGCTGCGCAACAGGTCATCAAGAGTCGGTAAAGGCGCTTGCGAGTGGTATAAGCCCCGCGAGCCCGATCGCTGATCAGCCGCCCTTCGGTTTCGATTTTCAATCCATCCATCGCCGTTTGCATTTCGCGATCGCCGGTCGCGAAATAAAGTTCCATGAGATTGAATTCATAATACCCGTCGGCGGTTTTGCGATGACCTTTTTCGATTTCCTCGCGGGTGATCGCGGGCATCGCGGCAGAGAGAAACGACGCGCTCATGTTTTGCGGAGAATCGTAAAGGCCTTTGCGTGAAAGCGCGGCAGCCGAGTACTCATCTTTGGTCCACGCGATGGACGCGGACAAGGGCAGGACCATGAGCAAAAATGCAAGCAAAGGGTGGATGTCGCCGCTTTGATGGTCATGACATGAGGTATCATCATCGCCGTGATCGTGACCGCAACCCGCTTGCTGTCCCGCAGTCAGCAGGTTGAAACATCCTAGGACCGCAAGTCCCAATCCACCGATAAGTGCAATGATGCGAAAATCCGGCGCCAGATACTTCGCGATGCGTCCGCTGGCATGAAAGTACAACAAGGCCGCTGCCCACGAGAGAGCAGCCAGTGAGAAAAGGACGCGACAAGTTTTGGAATTCATCGGGCTTGAAAAAGTTGATGCTGCCAAATGATCGTGATCACGCCGATCGCGACAAAAAGTCCAATCGCGAGATAACCAATGAAGCGCTTGCGCAAAACCGTCTGGTACAAGAACAGCAGTTTCACATCCATCATTGGACCAAAGGTGAGAAAGGCGAGTTTTGCGCCCCATGAAAATTTGTCCAAGGTCGCCGCAATGAAGGCATCAGAGGTGCTGCAGAGGCTGAGGATGAAGGCAAGCGACATGAGCGCCGCTGGCGCGCCCATCGTGTTAGTGGCTAGGCCATCAAGCCAAGTGGCGCCTGGTGCGATACCCGTGTTAAAGAGCGCGGTGATGGTCACGCCGATGGCGAAATAAACGCCGACATCCACAAAATCCTTCATCGCCGAGCGAAAGGCTGAAACCAATCGATCACCTCCATTTGGCTTCGGTGAATCATGCATATGATGGCTATGATCATGGCCACCACAGCAAGTTGGCTCTTTGGTGGATTTCTTATCCTTGAGTGAATCAACCAGATTTTTTTTCAACACGGCAGCAAGCGGCAAGCGCATCACGATCAACCCAACCCCAACCGCCAGGAGAAATCCGAGCAGCATCCGCGAACTGGTCATCATTCCCGCGCTCTGACCTTGAAATGCCTTCCAGGTGCTTAGAGCAGTGATCGGATTCACGATCGGGGCTGCAAGCATGTAAGTGAGCGCGCATGAAACCGGCAGGCCTTTGCTCACCAAGCGACGAATTACTGGGACTACTGCGCACTCACACACGGGAAACACCGCACCCAGCAATCCTGCAACGAGCACGGCGCCTTTGCGGTTGCGCGGCAAGAAGCGATCCATCGTGCCGGGTGGTAGATACACATCGATGAAACCGCTGATCAGCGTGCCGAGCAAAATGAACGGCGCGCCCTCGAAAAGGATGCTCAAAAATGCGAGCGCAAAGTCCTGTTGGGAATCAGCTGACATCAGTGCAAACATCATGGCCGATCAGATTTAGGATTCAAGAATCCAGAATCAGGAGAGCCGAATAAATGAACTGCTCGTTATGATTGTCACCTCATGAATGAGCGCACACGTCGAATAATGGCTATGCCTTGATCAGTGTGGCAAATTTGAAAATACCACTTTGAAAGTGGTACACCCGAAGGGACTCGAACCCCTAACCTTCTGATTCGTAGTCAGACGCTCTATCCAATTGAGCTACGGGTGCCTTGCGCGTTGCGCGGGGG
>JBMTCI010000222.1:0-2701 GCA_049430745.1 Luteolibacter sp.
ATCACATCGTCCGAAACATTCTTCGGACACGGTGCGTAGTGGCTGAACTCCATCGAGAACTGGCCACGGCCGGAGGTCATCGTGCGAAGGTCGCCGATGTAACCGAACATCGCGCTCAGTGGTGCTTCAGCCTTCACGCGGATGCCGCCCGGGGTCGGCTCCTGACCTTGGATCATGCCACGGCGGCGGTTGAGGTCGCCAATGACATCGCCGACTTTTTCTTCCGGGGCAAAGACGTCGAGCTTCATCATCGGCTCGAGAATTTGCGGGCCTGCCTTAGGCATCGTCTGACGATAGGCGGCCTTGGCTGCGATTTCGAAAGCGATGGACGAGGAGTCGACCGCGTGGAAACCACCGTCGGTAAGGGTGACCTTGAAGTCCAAGCAGGGGTAGCCAGCAAGCGGCCCCTTGTCGATGGAGGTCTTGAAGCCTTTGTCGACCGCAGGGATGAATTCTTTCGGAACGTTGCCGCCGACGACTTTCGATTCGAAGATGAAGCCGGAACCAGCTTCGCCGGGCTCGATGGTGTAATCGATTTTCGCGAACTGACCCGAACCACCCGATTGTTTCTTGTGGGTGTAGCTGTCGGAAACCGGCTTGGTGATGGTTTCGCGGTAGGCGACCTGCGGCGCGCCGACATCGACCTCGACCTTGTGAGTGCGCTTGAGGATGTCGATTTTGATGTCGAGGTGAAGCTCGCCCATGCCCTTGAGGATCATCTCGTTGGTTTCCTCGTCGGTTTCGACGCGGAAGGACGGGTCTTCCTGGATCATCTTGCCGATCGCGTTGGCAAGTTTCTCGGCGTTGGCCTTGTCCTTCGGAGCGACGGCGATCGAAATCACCGGATCCGGAAACACCATCGGCTCGAGCGTGGCGGGATTCTTCTCATCGCAAAGCGTGTGACCGGTCTGCACGTTCTTGAGTCCGACAATGGCGACGATGTCACCGGCTTGCGCGGATTCGATTTCGTTGCGGTCGTCGGCGTGCATTTCGACCATGCGGCCAACGCGCTCGGTCTTGCCGGTGAAGGAGTTGAGGATCGTGTCGCCCTTCTTGATCGTGCCCGAGTAAATGCGGGTGAAGGTGAGGGCGCCGAACTTGTCGTCCATGATCTTGAACGCGAGCGCTCGCAGCGGCTTGTTCGGATCACTCTCGGCGAAGCTGCCGGTTTCGTTGCCTTCGGCGTCGACTTCCGGAAGCGGCTTCACTTCGGTGGGCGAGGGGAGGAAATCCACCACCGCGTCGAGCACGAGCTGCAGGCCTTTGTTTTTGAAGGACGATCCGCAATAGGTCGGGAAAAACGCGAGATCGATCGTGCCCTTGCGGATGCAGCGCTTGATGGTGTCGATGTCGGGCTCAACGCCTTCGAGGTATTTTTCCATCACCTCGTCGTCCTGCTCGACGGCGGTTTCGATCATTGCGGCGCGGTATTCTTCGGCCTTCGCCACCATGTCGGCGGGGATGTCGGTGACCTTGAAGTTTTCCGGCTGACCTGACTCGTCCCAGATGTGAGCCTTCATCGAGAGAAGATCGACGACGCCAACGAAATCGGACTCGGTGCCGATCGGCAGCACCATCACGAGTGGGTGGGCGCCGAGCACATTTTTGACCTGCTTGACGACGCGGTAGAAGTCGGCGCCGATGCGGTCGAGTTTGTTGACATAAATGACGCGGGAAACTTTCGAGTCGTTTGCGTAGCGCCAGTTGGTTTCCGACTGGGGCTCAACACCGCCGGATCCGCAGAAGACACCAATGCCGCCGTCGAGCACCTTGAGCGAGCGGTACACCTCGATGGTGAAGTCCACGTGGCCGGGGGTGTCGATGACGTTGAATTGGTGACCTTTCCAGAAGCAGGTCGTTGCGGCCGATTGAATCGTGATGCCGCGCTCGGCTTCCTGTTCCATGAAGTCCATGGTGGAGGCACCGTCGTGCACTTCGCCGATTTTGTGAATCTTGCCGGTGAGCTTGAGAATGCGCTCGGTGGTGGTGGTCTTGCCGGCATCGACGTGGGCGAAAATGCCGATGTTGCGATATTTGGTGAGGTCCTTCATGGCGTGAATGGGCAATGGGTTGGCGTTGTCTGCGTAATTGCGGGCGCGCATTGCTATGCAGGGCGAGGATTTTAGCAATCCCGTAATCGGAGAAATTCGCGGAAATTTGCAGATTCTGCTTCATTTGCATCGGTTCCTGCTTGCTTCGTCGCCTCTCGATGCCTTGTTTGACCGCGATGGCCGATGTTTCCACGAGGATGCTGAAGCGCGAATCGCGCCTCTCCAGCCTGCGTCCGCCAGAGGTCGCCAAGCGACTGCAGCACCTGCCGGGCTTGGTGTTTTTCGATTCGGCCGGACACCTGCCCTCGGGCGCTGACCGCGCGGTTTCTGTAATCGCCGCTCGTCCAGAGCGAGTTTTTCGCGGATCAATCCATTCGCCAAATGATCGCGCGACTTTGAGGCAGGCGCTTGGCGATGGCAATGGATCGCATGGTGACACGGGATTACCGGTCGGCGGACTCTGCGGGTGGATCGGCTATGAGGGCGACTTTGTTTTCGGCGGTTACCTTGAGATGCTGGTCTTCAATCATGCCGATGAAAGCTGGTGGGAAATCGGCAGGCTTTCGACGGAGCTGCGTGAATCGGATGACAAGCCCTTCGCGATCGGCGATTTCGAGGCGTCAACCACTCGTGAGGCATTCATGCGCAGC
>JBMTCI010000223.1:0-2684 GCA_049430745.1 Luteolibacter sp.
CGGGATCCATCCAATCTGTGTTTCGTGGCCAACTGCATGGCCGTTGCAGCGTTTGACGATCCAGTCGATGACGCGCATGTTTTCGCCAAATCCGGGCCACAGGAATTTGTCTTCTGCGTTTTTGCGAAACCAGTTCACATGAAAGAAGCGCGGTAGGTGGGTGAGATAGCGGCGCATCTCAAGCCAGTGGCCGAAATACGATCCCATGTTGTACCCACAGAATGGCAACATGGCCATCGGGTCGCGACGCACTTTGCCGATTTGTCCGAA
Source organism: Luteolibacter sp. (assembly GCA_049430745.1). Taxonomy (GTDB): domain Bacteria; phylum Verrucomicrobiota; class Verrucomicrobiia; order Verrucomicrobiales; family Akkermansiaceae; genus Luteolibacter. Next base: position 271 of record JBMTCI010000223.1, read on the forward strand.
TGCAGCAGCGGTCATTTCTGAGCCCATCGTCGCACCGAGGTACACGCCATGGCTCCAGTTGAAGGCTTGAAATACGAGAGGCATCGTAGTTGCACGGCGTCCGCCGAAAACAATGCCATCGATTGGCACTCCGTCGGGATTTTGCCAATTTGCATCGATGGAAGGGCATTGTCCTGCCGGTGCGGTGAAGCGCGCATTCGCATGAGCTGCCACGCGGCCACAGTCGGGCGTCCAGTCTTGACCGGTCCAGTCGATCAAGTGCGCAGGCGCTTCTTTGCTCATCCCCTCCCACCAGACATCGCCATCGTCGGTGAGCGCGACATTGGTGAAGATGCAGTTGGCTTTGATTGATTCCATCGCGCGTGGATTGGTGTCGTACGAAGTGCCTGGTGCGACGCCGAAGTATCCAGTCTCGGGGTTGATCGCGTGCAATTTCCCATCTTCGTGAGGCCAGAGCCACGCGATGTCGTCGCCCACGATTGTGGTTTCCCAACCTTTGTCTTGATACGCTTTCGGCGGGATGAGCATCGCCAGGTTCGTCTTGCCGCAGGCTGAGGGAAATGCGGCGGCGAGATAGGTTTTGTGGCCATCCGGTTGTTTTACACCGACAATCAGCATGTGTTCGGCCATCCACTTGTGCTCGCGCGCGATGTTGGAGGCGATGCGCAGCGCGAGGCATTTTTTCCCGAGCAAAGCATTTCCGCCGTAGCCTGAGCCGTAGGACATGATCTCGCGAGTCTCAGGAAAATGAACGATGTATTTGTCCTCATTGCAGGGCCAAGTCGTATCCTGTTGACCTGGCTCAAGCGGCGCGCCGACCGAATGAAGACAAGGAATGAAATTGCCATGGCCGTCGCGTTTTTTGGCGATGCGTCCCGCGTCTTCATCTTCGAGGCGTTTTAGCACTTCGCTGCCCATGTGCGTCATGATGCGCATGTTCACGACCACATAGGGGCTGTCGCTGATCTCGACGCCGATCTTTGCCAATGGCGAATCGAGCGGACCCATGCAGAACGGAATCACATACATCGTCCGACCTCTCATGCAGCCCTTGAACTTTTCGCGTAGCGTGACGCGCATCTCCGCAGGGTCGGCCCAATGATTGGTTGGCCCCGCTTGGTCGGGCCGCTTGGTGCAGATGAAGGTGCGGTCCTCGACGCGTGCCACATCGGATGGAGTCGAGCGCGCAAGAAATGAGTTCGGACGTTTTTCGGGATTGAGACGGATGAAGGTCCCGCGCTCGACCATCAGCGATGTCAGGCGATCCCATTCCTCCTGCGATCCGTCGCACCATTCGATGGCATCGGGGGTGCAGAGGGCTGCGGTTTCGGCAACCCATGCGGCAAGCGCGGTGTGGGTGGTGGACGGGTGACTCATGGCGAATTTCATATCAGTCCGTCACCGCCTATTTGGCAATGACATGAAAAAATGTGCGTCAAATCGCGTAATTGGCGCGGATTAGGAATGCATGTTGGCGCAAAGTGATATGGCCCCACGCACGATGCGTGCCATGGCGCTGCCATAGACCACAAATTTTTACAAAGCACTTATTTTCAATTGGTTGCAGCATGATTTGCATATTTCAGCGGGGGAGTTTTGTGGCATCGGAGACTGAAAAACCATGATGATCGAGGGCGTAGATACTTTCTCATAAACCGATTTTTGATTTTTGGCATTTGTGATAAGGCATCTTTATCTCAAGTGATCATGAAAAACCCTCATTCGGATTCATTCCTCGCGCGCGCTTTACGATCAGGAGTTCTGGCTCTTGGCATCGCGGCGGCAATTTTCACCAACTTGGCCCGAGCCGCCACGGGTTCGGACAATGTCGGCAATTATACCGAAGGCTGGGCTACTGGCACGAATGGCGGCAGTGGCTTCGGTGCATGGACACTGGAAGGCAACAGCTATGTAGGAGATCCCACGAATGCTGGCTCCAATCTCTCTGGCATGGCCACTGGCGGCAATGCCTTTGCGCTATGGGCGGACACCCCTGGACTTTCGAAGGCCTCGCGCTCATTTGCCGCTCCATTGGTGGCTGGGGATCAATTTTCGATTCAACTCGGCTATGTGTGGGACAATGGATTTCGCGGTTTGGATTTGGTCGGCAGCAATGGCACGATTTTTAACTTCAATATTGGCGGTTCCGGCATGACCTGGAACGGCGGAGGCTCTTACCCTCCGATTGCATGGGGTGGAGTTCGAGATTCTGGTGTGATCGTCAACCTGACCTTCGTTCGGACTCTGACGGGTTTTCTCTATCAAATTCAAAGCCCTCAGGACCCAAGCCTGAATGGCTCTGGTGTGATTAGTGCGTCTGATGTCACTGGCTTTGCGGTTTATGTGGGCGATGCGGGTGGAGGTGCCGCAGCGGACATGCGATTCAACAACATGGAGTTATCAACGACCGCGGT
>JBMTCI010000224.1:0-2668 GCA_049430745.1 Luteolibacter sp.
CCGATCTCAAAATAAGACCACTTGCCCCTTCACCCGCCTCATGATTGCAGATCAACAACACCGTGCGCCGAAACGAAGGATCGCGCATGCCGGGCTGTGCGAGCAACAACTTGCCGCGCAGCTGCATCTGATGCGTTTGGAAATCGGGTGACACGTCGCCAAACTAAACGCAGCACACGCATCCGCCAACCGGGGAATTTCGGAAAATTGGAAATTTCCGATTTTCTCTGGCATCGCGCCCACGAGTCAGCATCCTTACCGCATGGCTTTGACCCGATTTCAAATGCTGGCCACGGCGGCCTTGGTTTCGGTGCTGTTCCTGATTTTTGTCGGTGCGATTGTGCGCGTCACCGGCTCCGGCATGGGCTGCCCCGATTGGCCAACTTGCTGGGGCTGCCTGATCCCTCCCACGAGTGCCGACGAGGTAGACTTCGAAAAATTGCCGATCGAAAAATTTCAGCGCAAGGCCGAGCGCATGGGTCGTGACCCATCGACCATCACCGCCGAAAGCTTGCGCGCAGAATTCAACCCGCGGCATGTGTGGACCGAATTCATCAACCGCCTCTGCAGCCTCCCAGTCGGATTTTTCTCACTGGCCACCTTCATTGCCGCCTTCTGGCAAAGATCCCGACGACCGCTAGTTTTTTTCATGGCCTTCGCGTCACTTGCGGTCGTGCTGATCAATGCCTGGATGGGCGCGAGGGTTGTTTACAGCGGGCTCAAACCCGGCGTGCTCACCACTCACCTCGCGCTGGCGATGTCGCTCACCGGCATGCTGGCTTACTGTGCGTGGCGCGGCACGGATCAACCTTGGAGAGTCAACATGGACGAACCCGCCAGAGCCCGACTCAGATTGCTGCTCACCACGCTCCTAGGCTGCATCATCTTCACCGGAATCATCGGAGCGCAAGTCCGCGAACTCACCGACGAGATGTCAAAGTTTCACCGCGATGCTCCGCGCTCGGAGTGGATCGGCGAGCTCGAGCAATCATGGAAGTACCTGCTCCATCGCAGCTTCTCATGGATCATCCTCGCGCTCGGCATTGGCATTTGGATTCACTCCAAGAGAAACGGTGGCAGTGGTCGTGTTGGCAAGGCCGTCATGATGATCATTCTCACGCAGATGATTCTCGGAGTCATCATGTCGCAGGTGCACATTTACTCATGGGTGCAGGTCCTGCATGTCGGCCTTTCGGCCATCCTCTTGAGCCTCGTTTGGCTTTGGTGGTTTGCTTCGGGCAAAAAACCTCAGGCTCCGTAGAGTCGGTGCATGCGGATGTATTCCGCCACATCGGGGTGCAGCCATTCCTGATTTTTTTCACCTCTCGCCAAAGCCTCGCGAATCTCCGTCGCCGACGCGGGATGATGAGTTTTGATCAAATATATGGAAAATCCATGCGGTGATAGTTTTATATCTCCTCGGTCAATCACGATGAACTCCACGCATTGCGCAAGCCTCTCGGGATTTTTCCATCGAGGCAGCGCTTCCCACTGATCCGCTCCCATGATCCAATAAAACTTCGCTTCGGGAAATCGCTGACGCATCAGCTCGGCGGTCTCGAAAGAAAAGGATGGCCCATCGCGGCGCAGCTCGAGGTCATCCACCACCGCCCATGGCGCATCGGCCATCGCGAGCCTCAACATCGCCAAGCGATCTTCCGCCGATGCGGGCAACGATCCCTCCTTATGGGGAGAGATTCGGCAAGGAATGAAACGCACCTCATCAAGCCCCATTGCTTTCATCGCCTCCTCGGCAACATGACGATGCCCGAGGTGGACGGGATCAAATGTGCCACCAAAGAGGGCGATTTTTCGTGGCTCAGGCACATCACCAGTTCGGGCATCGGGCATGACATTGCAAGCACCGAGCGCAATTCGGGGCCGAATGAACTCGTTCCCGCTTTACCCGGCACCCGCCAGCGTTTAACACACCTGCCGCCATGCACGGATTTTCCTACAAAAACGAATCGCTCTTCTGTGACGATGTCGAATTGAGCTCCTTGGTCAGCGAGTACGGCACGCCGCTCTATGTCTACTCCGCGGGCACAATTCTCGATCACTACCGCCGCCTCGACCAGGCACTCTCAGGGGTAAGCCATGAAGTCGCTTACGCGGTCAAAGCCAACTCCAACCTCTCGGTGCTGCGACTGCTGGCTCACGAAGGCGCGGGCTTTGACATCGTATCAGGCGGCGAACTTTTCCGCGTGATCAAGGCTGGCGGTGATCCAGCACACTGCACCTTTGCGGGTGTCGGCAAAACTCGCGAGGAAATCGTCTATGCGCTCGAGCAAGGCATCTACTCTTTCAATGTCGAGAGCGAAGAGGAACTTCGCTACCTCAACGAGGTCGCCGGCGAACTCGGCATGATCGCCCCCGCTGCCGTGCGCGTGAATCCGAACGTCGATGCGAAGACGCACAAGTACATTTCCACCGGCAAATCGGAGAACAAATTCGGTGTCGACTTCGATGCCATTGCCGGACTTTACGAGCGCGCCTCGAAAGAGCTTCCGAACATTCGCCTGCGCGGACTGCAGATGCACATCGGATCGCAATTGACCTCGGTCGCTCCCTTTGTTGAGGCGGTTGAAAAGGTCGCACCGCTCGCCAAGCAACTCAAGGATCGCCACGGCATCGAATTCTGGTCGATCGGCGGCGGCATCGGCATCGT
>JBMTCI010000225.1:0-2663 GCA_049430745.1 Luteolibacter sp.
CCTACTCGCTGCGCGATACCGGGCTCACCAAGCTCAATGAGGACATTGTCGTGCCGCGCTCGAAGTTGACCGAGCTCGTCAGCTTTGCACAGGGCATCCAGCGCGACACGGGGATTCCGATTGCCTGCTTTGGCCATGCGGGGGATGGCAACATTCACACCAACCTGATGGTCAAAAACTACGACGAACCTAGTACCAAAGAGAAGGCCGATCATGCGCTTGACCGGCTCTTTACTTGGGTGCTCGAAAACGGCGGCACCATCACCGGCGAGCACGGCGTCGGCCTCGCCAAAAAACGCTGGCTCAAACAGGCGATCGGCGAAGTCTCGCTCGCCTCGCATCAGGCCATCAAAAATGCCCTCGATCCCAAGGGCATCCTGAATCCTGGAAAATTCCTCTGACCGCGCAAGGGCCACGGATTTCCCCAGCTGCCCCACGCAGAAAGCCACTTGCCGAGCCATCAAACTCGGAGTAGATGTTTCGACATGATAAAACCTCTTTGTTTCCTTTTTCTGCTATTTCTTGCGGGCGCCTCATTAGCGCAAACCTCGCGCGAGGTGGTGCGTGATGCCAGCGGCCGCATTGTTCAAACCATCGATCACCGCACCGAAGCAGGCGGCACGGTGAGGTCAACCACGCGCGATGCCATGGGCCGCGTGATCGGCACGGCGGTCACTCGTCAATCAGCCACCGGCACTGCGCGCACGGAATACCGTGATCCGATGGGGCGCGTGGCAGGCACTGCTGAGACGCGCGCGACATCGGGCGGTGCCTCCCGCACGACTTATCGCGATCCGATGGGTCGCGTCTCTGGCACGGCGGAAACGCGCAAGGGTGCAAGCCACACGAGCGAGGCTCGCTTTCGCGATCCGATGGGACGCATATCCGGTAGCTCAAGCACTCGCTGCCAACCGAGCAACACCTGCACCACCACCTACCGCGACCCCAGTGGCCGCGTCACGCAATCGACCTCCGGCAAAAAACCCACTGCTCCCTTGCGCGCCCCCACGCCGCCAGTGAAGTGAGCAAAGACTTGTGCAAGGGATGAATCAACATCGTCTCACAAGTCCTTTAGGAGCTTGATCAAATCATCGGGCGAGAGCAGCTCGGGTAGGATGATTGGATCCATGCCGGGCACAATGAGCACATTCACCGGGATGGCGCTGCGGCCAATTTTGCGCAGGGCGGCTTCGATCGCGGGATTGGGATTGGTCTTATCGGCCTTCAGGGTCGCGACATTTTTTTGTTTCATCAACGCAACGACTTTCTTGTTGTAGGCGCGCTTCTTGTTGACCTGGCAGGTCGCACACCACTGTGCAGTGAAGTCGATGTAAACCGGTCGTTTCTCGGCGATCAACTCAGTGACTCGCGCCTCCGACCATGGTTCCCATGTGAGCTCCTGCGCCTTCGGGGGCTGAGCGATGAAAAGTCCGGCAAGCGCGAAAGCGAGGGTGGCGATGATGGCCATCGTTCGGCGGATGCGCGTTGCATGCGGCAGATTCCATCGTCCGTGGATCCATGCCGCGATGGCGATGAGCGTGAGTCCGATGATGGGCGAGAGCAAGTTGTCCAATCCGATTTGCCCCGCGTACACCCACAGCAGATAGCCAGCGGTGGCGAAGAGCGGGAATGACATCGCTTGCTTGAAGCTTTCCATCCACGCGCCAGGGCGGGGGAGGAGGTTCACGAGGTTCGGAAAAATCGAGAGCACGAGGTAGGGCAGTGCGAGGCCTATCGCCATCGCGGCAAAGGCGGCGAAAAATGGGATGGCGGGCAAGCCGATTGCTGCACCGATGGCAGTGCCAAGGAATGGCGCGGAGCATGGCGTTGCGACGATGGTGGCGAGCACACCGGAAAACAGAGAGCCGATGATGCCTTGCTTGGATTGCAGTGATCCACCCACCGAAGTCGCACTGGCGCCGATTTCAAATACTCCGAATAAGTTCAGCGCGAGAACAAACATCAGCAGCATGAGCCCAAACACGACCCACGGGTTTTGCAATTGATAACCCCAGCCGATGCTCGCACCGCCCGCTGCTTCGCGCGCGGCAAACAATATACCGCTCAGCGCGCCAAAAGAGATCAACACTCCCAAGGCGAATGTCACTCCGTGGAGCACGACTTTGCGTCGATCGGCATCCGCCTGTTGCACGAAGCCCATGATCTTGAGTCCGATTACGGGAAACACGCAGGGCATGAGGTTGAGAAGGAGTCCACCCAGAAACATGCCGCCGAGGATGGCAATCATTGAAGAGCTCGATTTTTTCTGCGCCATTTGCACGGCAGATTCGATCGGCGTGATTTCAACACGCATCGCTGGGCTGCCAAGGAGGATGCCGGAAATTTCGTCGCCTTGCGGAATTGGCTGATCAAACGCGTTTTTTTCGGCGCGTTTCAGGCGTATCGACCATGCGTCGCCATCGCGTGTGATCGAGCCTCCGTCACTCGCGGCGCGGATGAATGGCTGATCCGGAACAAAGTCGCTGATAGTTGCGTTGATTGCTTGCACGCGCAATACGATGTCATCCCCGTCGTGGTTGGATTGAGGCGCTGCAGAAATTTTCTTTGGTAATTTCGCACGCGCATCAGCGAAGAGTGACGCATGTGAAGGATCAGTCTCGGCCTTGCTGCCAACGGGCAGCGTGAGAGTGAACGATTGATTT
>JBMTCI010000226.1:0-2655 GCA_049430745.1 Luteolibacter sp.
CCGCCTTCGGGTTGCACCGTGGTCAGTTCTAGTGAGCTATCGCCACAGCCGACAGTGAGTACGCCATCATGACAGGTGACTTGCCCGGGCTGTAGTTGAAGATTTGAGACGCGAGTGGGCGGAAAAATTTTCAGGCGTTTGCGGCTGCCGTTTTCAACGACTGTCGTATAGGTGCCCGGCCATGGATCGTAGGCGCGGATGCGGCGCTCGATGTTTTCGGCGGGCATCGACCAATCGAGCTTGCCGTCCTGGCGATCGAGTTTCGGTACATGGCTGACAAGTTTCGGGTCCTGCGGCGTGCGGCATGCGGTGCCATTGGCTAATCCCGCGAGTGTTTCATTCAGTACTGGAATGGCGAGATCGGCGAGACGGTCGTGCAGACTGCCACCGGTTTCATCGGAGGCAATCGGGATGGATTTTGCGACAATGATGTCGCCGGCATCGAGCTCGCGAACGACATGCATTGAGGTGATGCCGGATTCGTGGTCGCCGGCATCGATCGCCGCCTGAATGCACGCCGCGCCGCGGTACTTGGGCAGCAGGGATGCGTGGAGGTTGATGATCGCTTTTTTTGGTAGCGAGAGGATGTCTTGTTTGAGGATTTGGCCGTAGGCCATGACGACAAGAACATCCGGATCCAACGCGGCAATTTCTTTGGCGGCATCACCGATTTTTTTCGGTTGAAGCACGGGGATGCCTGCATCGATCGCGACCGTTTTGATCGCGGGTGGGTGCATCTGTTGGTGTCTGCCGACCGGCTTGTCCGGCTGTGTCACCAGCGCCATTGGCGCATTGCCAGAGGCGATCAGATGACGGAAGGCCGGCAGTGCGATGTCTCCCGTGGCGATAAAAACCAACCTCATGTCGTGCGAAGATGAATCAGGTCACCATATTGGCGGTTTCCTGATAGAACGGCAGTTTGATGACCTCGTTGATGATTTCCGACAAAACCTGGACCGGTTGTTGGTAGGCATTGATGTCGGTGATCATCGAGGGTGAATAGTATTCCAAGATAGGTTTGGTTTCTGCCTCGTAAGTGGCGATCCGTTGATTGATCACCGTGTCGCTGGCATCGTCGATGCGGTTGTCCTTGAGGGCGCGTTTGCGCATGTGGCGTGCGAGTTCGTCGCGGTTCGGGCAGGAAAGGTGAAACACGCGCTGCACTTCGATGTGCTGGCTGATGAGTTCCGCCTGACGCACATTGCGTGGAATGCCATCGAGCACAAGGAGGTCGATGTCAGGTTTGTAGATGTAGGTGTCGGCGAGGTTGTCGATCTGGGCTTTCCAGAGGCTGATGGTCAATTCGTCTGGCACCAACTCGCCGCGGCTCGAGTATTCCACAAACTTCATGCCGAGGGGGGTGCGCGTGTCGAGCGAGCGAAAAACATCGCCGCAGGCGCAATGGAAGAAGCGGGGAATGGCACCGAGGATTTTTCCTTGGGTTCCTTTGCCAGAGCCTGGAGCACCGAGAATGATGATGGCAGGTCGGCGGCTGAAGTGGTCGGAGCGGCTCATTTGGGGAGGGCTGGTTTAGCGACGGTGATGACGGCCGACAAGTATGAATCAGTGCCGGTCGAAGGCCATGAACAGCAGAACGGGTGCCAGCATGGCGACATCCGCCAGCACGCGCATTGAGTCCATTGAGAGGTTTGGGCGCATGCGGTTGAGCATGTAGAGGAGGGCGGTGCCGGTCAGAATTGAGTAAAAGAAGGGTCTATTGGCTTCGCTACGATCGATGAGAGCGCTGGCAAGGGCTGTGGCGGCGAGAATTGTGAGTGGCAATGTGAGCGAGAGTTCATCGCTGGCTTTGGTTTCCCTGTCGGGCGAGCGGTTTGCGTGCTCCCAGATGTCGATGGCGGAAATGTTGAGAACACAAAGGGCGGCAAAGCTGAGAAACTCGCGGGACCCGATCATTTCCCAGAGGTCAAATCCCGTGCGGTAAAGTTGGGCAAACATCGCGGTGCCGAATGCAAAGCCAAATCCGGCGATGATGTTTTTGGCGTGGGGGATTTCCTGCTCGTCCTGGCTGGCAAGCATTGAGAGTCCGAAGAATCCGGCGACCAGCAAGCCGCCGAGCAAAAACTTCACATAGATCGACATCGGCATGCGCGAGATGACGAGTGCAACCACGATGCATGACGAGATGACGAGCGCGGTTGTGAAAAATTTTCGATGCTGTTGATGAAACTGGTGGCGGATCGAAAGTTTCGGCGAGTTGCTTCCAAGAATTGACACATCGAGCAATCGGTCGGCGATGTAGACTGCCCAAACCGTGAGGCCCAGCACAAGATAAGCCTCCCAGGGCATGTAACCGAGTCTCCAAGTTTTTACAAAAACATGGAGCCAAGCGATGGCAACAAGCGGGGCGTCGAGGCTCAGCAGGTTGGGGAGCAGCCAAAGCGGCTTGCGGGACTCGTCAGGCACGATGCGGCGATGCTTTGCATGCAATGGGTTGAACGCAAGCGCGCATTCGCGACACGGGGAAAATCAGGCCATGATTTCTTCCGCCACATCGGCAGCGACTTTTTCGCCGAGCAGGTGATTGACGATGGCTAAGGAGAAATCGAGCGCAGTTCCTGCGCCGCGCGAGGTGATGATTTGGCCATCGACCACCACGCGGTCATCGAGTCCGCCGCCGAGCTCTTCGCGAACCGA
>JBMTCI010000227.1:0-2650 GCA_049430745.1 Luteolibacter sp.
CCTGAGTTCGTGGCGAAAATTTTCCGATGAGCTGCTGACCTTGGTGATGCGCACTGGTTTTGTGTCGTGCATTGTGATCGCGATCGTCTGCGGCTTGGCTTTGTCCTTGAGTGTCCACTTTGCGGTTTTCGGTTCGATTTTGACAATGACCGGAATGTGGACGCGCGCGGTGAGGGTGACGGAGGGTTTGTCATTCGCATCTCCGTCGAGCCAGATCGCGATGGTCTTGTCGACTTCGCCCGAGAAATTTCCCATGTCGAATTCCGCGCGGATGGTGCCCGACTCGCCGGGGGCGTAGCGAAGCTTTGCGTCGCTGATCTCGACCTTCATGCACGAACAGGCGGATTCGTAGCGCGAAATGATGACCGGCTTGTCGGAGCGGTTGGTGAAAGTGAAATCGGTGGTGACGGTTTTTGCTTCGGCAGGCGCGTGAATTTCGCGCAGTGTTTCGGCAAATTTTAGCGGAGCCGAATGGGCGAAGGTGGCAATGGCCAGCAAGACGCAGGCAGGACGGATCATGCTTCACTCCTAGCGCCGCCTGCTGTGGCGCGCAAGCTCGATGGCGATGATGAGTCGCCCGTCGCGCCACTCGGGGCCGAGGACATAGAGCGGTTTTTCGTCCTCAAGATTTGCATTCATTTTCAGAATTTTTTTTCGGCTCATCCACAATTCGAGGTCGATCTTCGCCGATTTTTTCGTCGGTTGCCCTTGGGCTTCGACGCGTAGTTCCATGATGTCGGATGCTTCAAGCGGCTTCGACCAATTTTCGTAACTGCGAAGCAGGGGGATCGTGTCGCGTCCAATTTCTCGATAATGTTTGAAGCGAAGTTCTTCTTCGCTGCTAAGGCGTGAGCTGGTCACAAACCATGCGGGTAGTGACTGGGGGCCGGCGGCATTCGGGTCGCCATCGGTCGCGTGATAAACGGTGATGTGAAGTTTCGCGATGCGGTTGCGGCCGGGGTCCTCGATCGCCTGCAATCCGCCATGCAGGGCAAGAAACAGCATCACAGCGATCAGTTTTTGAAAAAGTGAGCTCATGGATTGGCAGCCTTGTCGGTGGGAAGTTCGGCGTTTGCGGTTGCGTCGATCTCGCGTGGGGATTCGTTGTCGGCTGTTTGTTTCGTCAAGTCGACCGTGTCCGGTATGGCAGCGACTCCCTCGAGAATCACGACCGTGGCAGCCGCATCGTCGCTGTCGAAGTATTCAGCGCTCACGCCGTTCACCGGGGTGTAGACCATGGCAGGCAGGTCGTCGCCAGCGCCTGCAAGTTGATTGATTTCGCTAACAGTGGCGATTTCGGCGATCTCATCCACAACTGGGATCGAACGCGAGTGGATGCCGAGCCAGAACGTGAGCGCCATGCCGGCGCAGGCAGCAAGAGGTCTGGTAAATTTTTTCCAGAAGGGGATGACGCTTGCCGATTTTGCTTGGGGGGATTGTTGGAATTGTTGCTCACGAATGCTGCGGGCGATGCGGGCATTGAAGAAATCCGCGTAGGGTGGCTCTTCTGTGGCTGGGATGCCGGAATTGATCATCGCTTTCCATTTGCGAGCCGACTCGCGCATGGCGAGCTGATCCGGCTGGGATTGCGCCCATGCCTCAACATTGGCGAAGTCCTCGCCATCAAGCTCGTCCTCCAACCAGAGGGCCAGCGTGGCATCATCAGGCGGCATATTCATCTTTGAGCAAGGTTTGAAGTTTTTGTCGGGCGTAGTGAAGTCGGCTCATCACGGTGCCAAGCGTGCTGTCCATGATGCTGGAAATTTCCTTGTACGAAAGTCCTTGGACATCCTTGAGAATGACAACCTGTCGGTGCTCGGCGGAAAGTTTGCCGAGGGCGCATTCAATTTTCACGCGCAACTCGCCATTGGCGAGGGACTCGTCGGGTGACTCGTCGGCACTTGGGGTGGTGGCCGAGGATGGATCGATGCGGTCGCGGCTGAGGATGGTGTCATCGAGTTCGCCTGCGCTTTCAATGCGGCGTTTGCGCGTCCAGTCGTAGACCGCGTTGTGGGCGATGCGGTAGAGCCATGTCGAGAATCGGGCCTTGGCTTCAAATCGGGGAAGCGCATGCCATGCCTTGATGAAGACCTCTTGGGAGAGGTCCCATGCATCGGCTTCGTTGTGGATCATGTTGCGGATCATGGCGAATATGCGACCGCGGTGGCGGGTGACCAATGCGTCGTAGGCGCTGAGGTCCCCTTGCTGGGCCTTGGTGACAAATGCCCAATCCTCGTCGTGGGGATCCGAAAAAGCATCAGAAACCTCCGGCTCTTGAGAGAGCGGGCTCTTGTTTGACGCAATTTGATCGGAAATATTCATCCTAATTTGCCAAGCCTCATGAAATGAGGCTCAAGCATTGTGATTCGATTCTGTAGGCAAAATTTCATCAAAGGGCAATCTGTAATACGGCCTGGGGCTGCGGGCTTGCGACAGGGACTACGGGTGCTAGGGTGAGCGGAGTGCGAAGGGTGGCTGACAGGCGATTGTTGAAGGGCGTATCGCGGTCTTTTTATTTGAGCCTGCGATTGCTGCCCGGTCCGATGCGTGAGGCGGCGGGGCTTGGTTATTTGTTGGCGCGTACCAGTGACACGCTGGCTGATAGCTTGGCGTTGGGGGTGGGGCAGAGTCTGGAATGTTTGAACGAATT
>JBMTCI010000228.1:0-2643 GCA_049430745.1 Luteolibacter sp.
GCGCGACTGTAAGGTGGCAAAAGTAATCGATGGCCTTGCGTAGCATATTGCCGCCGAAAGTCTCGTTGGCGGCGATTTTTGACATGGCGAAATCCGCTTGTGAGAGCTCAGCTCCGGCGGAATTTACTCGGATAAAAATCTCGGTGACGGTTTCGATGTCGAGGTCTTCGGCGAGCTCGATCAGGCCGACATGGTTATTGATGATCTTAACGAGGCGCTGGAGCACCTTGCCGACCTGCTTGCGGTCGGTAGATGGGTTTTTAGCTGTATACTCCTCGGTCAGCTCGATCATGTCAGCATCGGGGGCAAAGACAGCGGCCACGTCTTCTATCCATGCCACATCTTTCCGGATGGCTGGGTTTGCGACCTCGAATTTCTCCAGCACGGGATGAAATGCGATACGAATCCGAATGGTCTCGTAGTCTTTATTGAGAACTTCCAACCCAAGCAGGCCAGCCATGAGAGCGGTGACGCGCTGCTGGCCGTCGATGAGGATGCGTTTGCCTGCGGAGGGTGTGCCGTCCTTGAGCTTCACAGAGGGATAACGACAAGCAATGAGATAGACGACGGGGTAGCCCTGATAAAGCGAGTCGAGCAGGTTGCGCACCTTCGTCGGCTCCCAAACAAAAGGTCGCTGAATCTCGGGGATGGCGATCTCCCCAGACTTCACCCATGTGAGTAGGGTTTCGATGGGGTGAGGTGTGACGGAATAGCGTTGCGTGGACATGAAGAAATAGCTTCAGCGTAAATTTAATGAATACTCAAAAAGCAAAGAAGGGATCGAGTTCAATAACTAGGAAGGCATTATTTATTGATATTTAACAATCTGCAAATCGATTTTAAGCATAAAATTTCACTTTATTGTGCATTGGATTGTCGATCCAGAAAGCATTTTTTGACATAATCGGAGCGGAGAAAGACTGCTCGAAGCAGCCCATTGGGTGAGCGGAAGCGAGTCAATTTACAAAATTAACAGCATTAGCAGGATGGTGAATACTGGTTATTCATTTTGAATGGTGAATTTTGGATTTTGGGTTGGGGATGGCGGCGATGCCGCTGTGGCGTGTAATGAGTAACTGGTGGCGAGCGGGGCGGATGTTGGATGGCAAGGATTTCTACATTAGGCTCTGGTTGCAGGTCTTCTGTTCCTATCGTTCGCTATCATGGTAGCGAATACCAGATTGATCGGCCGCCGCCGTGGCGCACCAGAAGGCCTTTTTTAACCATTGATGTGAAGGTTGATTTGAGTGTGTTGGGGCTTGCGCCCGTTTCGCGCACCATGTCGCGGGTCGTGACCCGACCATTGTCGCGCACATAGTCTAGGATTTTAACGGCCAGTTCCGGCAAGACGGCGAGGGCATTTTTTTCACGATCTACCTTCACGGCCAAGCGGCGCTTCTGCTGCTGCATGGCGCGCATGAAAAAAATAAGCCAGGGCTGCCAATTCGGGGCCTTGGTGCGGATGGTGCCTTGAGTCTGCCGCAAGGCTAGGTAGTAGCCTTCTTTGCTGTTTTCGATCACGGATTCCAGTGAGGAATACGGCACATAGGCATAGCCGGCCTGCAACAGGAGGAGAGTAGTCAGGATGCGGCTCAATCGGCCGTTGCCGTCTTGGAATGGGTGAATTTCCAAGAAGGTGACGATGAACACGGCGACGATCAGTAACGGGTGAATGCCCTGCAGCTCGCGGGCGTCATTCAACCACTTCACCAACTCTGCCATGCGGGGAGGCGTGTCGAACGGAGTAGCTGTCTCGAACACGATGCCGATCATGTTGCCGACGGCGTCGAAGGCTCCTACATCATTGCGCAAGGTCTTGTATTCGCCTCGGTGCCGCTCGTCTTTATCGCTGTGGCGCAAAAGGTCGCGGTGAAGCTGTTTGATATGGTTTTCCGTGATGGGAATGTCTCTCCATGCATGGAAGATGGTTTCCATGACTTCGGCATAGCCGGCGACTTCCTGCTCGTCGCGGCTGTTGAATCGTTGGATTTCCAGGTTGGCCAGCAAGCGCTCAACCTCGCGGTCGGTCAGCTTGCTACCCTCAATGCGGGTGGAAGAGCCGATGCTTTCGATAGTGGCAACATGGCGCAGCGCCTTTAAGCGCTCAGGCGCAAGGGTTCCAAGAGCGCGCCATGCGCCCTTGAACTCATCAACCTCACTGATCAGAGCCAGCAGCTCCGATGTGATTTGAATGGTGTCCGTCTGCATCATACCGGATTATATACCGGTTTATACCGGAATGCCCATCCGAAAAAGTTCGGCCATGTCGTTTTCAGAAATGTTCCGGACGCCTCATGGAAATGGATATGACCGCCTTGAAAGCGAGCGCCTACCAATTCGTCTTTTTTGCGGCTTTTAAGATTCATTGATGCCGACGAGGGCGTCGGCGTTCCATGGAAAGGGTTTCATGGGAGCGAGGGACGCGGAATCTCATGCTCAATCGTAGAGCAGATCGGTGTTTATTCGGCTCGGTGGATACCAGATGATGCCGTGCTCGTTTTTGAGGATGTCGCGCATTCGGCCCCAGACATCGTGACAGCGCCCCATGCCCTGGATGGGAGATTCCTTTTCGGCGCGGCGCTCGACCTCGCGGATGATGGCGCGGACGCGGGGGTTGTCCTCGATGGGGTCGTGGAGTTCGGC
>JBMTCI010000229.1:0-2631 GCA_049430745.1 Luteolibacter sp.
GCAAGCCTAGTCCGCTGGCTTTCTCGCGGCAAGCGGCGATTCGCTTGCCAGGCTGAGATCAGCTCAGTTGGACATGCCAACCGGTACCAGCAAATCAGCCCCTTTTGCCAAGATGGTGCTGGGTTGGAGATCAAGGCCGTTGAGCGAGTTGAGTCGTTCGGTTCTTGTTCCGTACTGGGCAGCCAGTTCTCCATAAGTCATTTCGCGTTCGGTGGCGATGGCACGAGCGCTGCTCCTTGTGAAAGTCGTGCTGCTGTCGTTAGCATTGCCATCGTTCTGATCATTGGCATTTTGTTCGTTGGTATCGTTGACATTTCCACCATCAGCATCATTCGCAGTTCCATCGGGGGCCTCAGGGGTATCTGGCGGCGTGTTTTGTTGATCGGTACCGTTTGCCTCTGGACTTGCGGTGCTGCCATCCTGCGCCGCTTGCGCATCGGCCTCGGTGTTGTTGGTTTCGGTAGCTGAGGCACTTTCCTTATTGATCTCGGAGTTTGCGGAACTTTCTTCGTTTGCCTGCGAGGTAACTGACTCGTTGTTGCTTTCCTCGGGTGCGGTTTGCTCTGCAGCTTTATCGGCCACTGGCAAAATAATTTTTTGACCCAAGCGCATGGCGGTGGGTTTGACAGTGGGATTGGCAGCGATCAGCGAATCGACCGACACATCGTGCAACTTGGCAATTTTTGAAAAGGTGTCGCCCGCCTGGACTGTGTGCGATGGTGGTTCAGCGGCAGTTGACGTGGTGTTGTCTTCGCTTGTGACGGTCGTGGTTTCGGCCGAGTTGGCTGTGGTCGGTACCGGAATTTTGAGCTCCTGATCAATTTGCAGCACTGCGTCGGTTTGCAGTCCGTTGAGCGCGGCCAAGTCGGCGATGCTGCAGCCGTTGGCGCGTGCGATTTTGTCAAAGCAATCGCCGGGGCGAACCTTGTGAACGGTAACTGTTGGCTCGGGTGTCTGTTCGGCTGCTTGAGTCTCCGTTTGCGCAATGACCAGGGGCGAGAGGCAAAGGGTCAACAAGAGATGTGCGACGGTGGGTTTCATGACACTTTCCGAATTTCAAAAAATTCATTTCATGTCAATAGAATATCAATATTATTTAATTAAATGTCGAAAAACCTCCATTTAATCAGGGATTTTGGTTTGGAATTAGCCCACAAATCTTCGCTACGGAGATTCGAGGTTGGCCGAAGCGACGCGGGCTTGGCTCAGATCATCGAGCGAAACGCCCTGAAGATGTCCTCCAACAAAGGGATCAATCTAGCATGAGGACAATTCACCCAGCGATGGATTGTACCAGGTCACCAAGCAGTCCTTTCGACCGCTGGCTTGAATCGTTGATCACTTCCGCGCGAGGTATTCGCGTGAGCCTTTGACGTATTTTTCGGCCCAGTCTTTGATTTTCGACTGCTCGTCGAGTGAGAGGGTGCGGATGACTTTTGCAGGTGAGCCGAGGACGAGGGAGCCGGGTGGGATGATGGTGTGCCCGGTGACGAGCGCCCCTGCGCCGATGATCGATCTTTCACCGATCATAGCGCCATCAAGCACGATGGCACCCATGCCGACGAGGACTTCGTCTTTGACGGTGCAGGCATGAAGAATGGCAGAGTGTCCGACGGTGACCAGTTCGCCTATGTGGCAACCATAATCATCCGCGAGGTGAATGACCGCATTGTCTTGAATGTTGGATCGCGGGCCGACAGTGATTTCATTGATGTCGCCGCGCAAAGTGGCGTGATACCAGACGCTTGATTCCTCGTGAATCGTGACACGGCCGATCACATCGGCGCTGGCGGCGATAAACGCAGTGTCGTGGATTTGGGGATGAAAATTTGCGATCGATTCAATGGCCATTGGATTAATGAGGGATCAGGCTCTGTGGCTGGCGGCATCTGCCTCGACCGCATCTTGCCAGAGTTGGCGAATTTTAGCGGTGAGGGTGCTTTGGGTGTATTCCGTGGATTCGTATCGTGAGACAGTGACCACGCCGCGGATGGCGGAGGTGATGAAGACCTCGTCGCAGTTTTGGATGTCGGATTCGGTCAACAAAGTGTTGGATGTGGGGATCCGGTTTTTCTTGGCGAGTTCGATGATGAGCGATCGCGTGATACCCGGCAGACAGCCGCTCTCGTTAGGCGGATAATGGACCCTTCCATCCTTGATGGCGAAAATGTTGGAGGTGCTGGTTTCGCAAATGCGGATGCCGCGAAAGAGTCGGATCACATCGTCGAAGCCGCGCTCTCTCGCATCGTTCAGATGAAGGAGGTTCTCGGCGTAGCTGGCAGATTTCATTCTAGCGAGAGGCGAATCTGGATCTTGTTGGTTTTGAGCTTTGCCGAGGCTCACGCTTGCGGGCGGATCTTCGGCGCGTGAAACCGTGATCCAGATCGAGTGATCGGCGCCGAGCGAGATGTTGTTGAGTGGTCCACTGCCGGCGCTGATCGCGAGGCGCACTCGGGCGCGGCCTTGGTTCAGTTTTGCGGCGGCGAGTTGATCAACGATGGCGCTGCGCAGATTTGATGGAAGCGGATTGCCCCATCCGAGTCGCTCGCATGAATTGAGCATGCGTGCGATATGGCGTTCCAGCAGGGCGGGTGAGCCATCGATCGCAAGAATGGTTTCGAAGAGCCCGAG
>JBMTCI010000230.1:0-2624 GCA_049430745.1 Luteolibacter sp.
ATCAACGATCGCACTCGCCCATGACGAAATCGAGCGAGCCGAGGATGGCTGGAATGTCGGATACCATGTGACCCGGCAGAAGTTTCGAGACGATGGAAAGGTTGCAGAACGAGGGGCTGCGAATCTTAAGGCGATAAGGAACTCCCCCGCCCTTCGAATGAATGTAAAATCCGAGTTCGCCTTTGGGATTCTCCGCGCCGAAGTAGACCTCTCCGGCCGGCGTGTCGATGCCTTGCGTGGAAACGATGAAGTGATGAATCAGTTCCTCCATCGACATCATCACGCGCTCCTTGTCGGGCAGCATGCTCTTGCTGTCGGCGAGATTCACCGGTCCCTCGGGCATGCGGTCGAGGACCTGACGGCAAATGCGGATCGACTGACGCATTTCTTCCATCCGCACAAGGTAGCGGGCATGGCAATCGCCTTCGTCCATCACGGGAATGTCGAAATCGTAGTTTTCGTAGCCGAGGTAGGGATTGTCTTTGCGCAGGTCGCGCGCGACGCCCGAGGCTCGCAGGTTGGGGCCGGTCATACCCCATGCGATTGCCGACTCTTTGCTGATCACCCCGATGTCGACCATGCGATCGAGGAAGATCTTGTTGCGGTCGAGGAGCTTGGAAACTTCACCAATCGTGATTTCGCACTCGTCGAGGAACTTGCGCACGGAAGCTTCAAAGCCCGCTGGCATGTCGCGCACCTGACCACCCACCCGCGTGTAAGAGGTGGTAAAGCGTGCACCCGTCAGTTGTTCGCATAGATTGTAAACTTTTTCGCGTTCGGTGAAGGTGTAGAGGAAAACCGTCATCGCCCCGACATCCATCGCGCAGACGCCAATTCCCAGCATGTGAGAGGAAATACGCGCAAGCTCGCAGCATAGCACACGCAGGGCCTGACCCCGCGGAGGGAGCGTCCAGCCCATCAGTTTTTCCACCGCCAATGCGTAGGCGACATTGTTTGCCAACGGCGCAAGGTAATCCAAGCGATCGGTGTACGGCACAAACTGATTATAATGCATGTTCTCGGCGATCTTCTCGTCGCCGCGATGGAGGAACCCGACATCGGGATCAGCCTTGGCGATGACCTCGCCATCGAGCTCGAGCACCAAGCGCAAAACCCCGTGAGTCGCCGGGTGTGAGGGACCCATGTTGAGCACCATGCGCTCACCCACGAGGTCGTCGGTTTCGGCATGATAACCTTCAACTGCCTTGGCCGCACGGGCGATGGTATCTGGCGCCTCGATTTCGTGGGTGTTGATGCTCATGAATTGCCGCAGGAGTAAGCACCCAAAACCACCGACTCCGCAAGGCGATAGTGAAATTTTCTCGCCCAAGGAACACGCTGGATCATGGTAAAATTCGCTACCACTTGCAGTCCTAACGCCATTTCCATCTCGCATTGCGCCACCGGCGTGCTTTGATCGGATCCATGCGCAGCTATCTCATCATGACGATCCTCGGAAGCGATCGTCCCGGACTCGTCAATTCCCTCGCCGAAACCGTCGCCCGTCATGAAGGAAATTGGCTCGAATGCCGCATGACCCGACTCGCGGGCCAGTTTGCCGGCATCGTTCGCGTGGAATGCCCGCAGGATCATGTCGATGCGCTGCTTCATGAACTTCAATACTCCGACGGCAATCCTGATCATCCGGGACTCACCGTCCAAGCGGTGAGAGAATCGATCGATGCCCCGCAGCATCGCCAAACCATCAAGGTGGAGGTCGTCGGCAATGACCGACCAGGCATCGTTCGCGAACTCACGGCCGCCATCGCCACCGCCGGCGGCAACATCGAGGAACTGACCACCAATCTCGAGAGTGCTCCGATGAGCGGTCATCCGATGTTTCGCGCCAAGGGCTGCGTTTCGATTCCTGAATCAGTGGCTATCGAAACGATCACTGCCGCCATCGAAAGCCTTGGCGGCGATCTCAGTGTTGATGTGACCGTTTGAATCGCCGATCAAAACGGCCAAATCATCGGAATCAGCGAGCAGGAAACAATCCAGCAAATGAGGTTGAGCGGAATGCCGACTTTGAGGAAGTCGGTGAATCGATAACCGCCGGGGCCATAAACCATCATGTGCGTCTGATAGCCCATCGGCAAGGCAAAGGCGGACGATGCGGCCACAGTCACCCCCATGATGAACGGCCGCGCGCTGACATCAAGTTCACCTGCCAAAGTCACGGCGATAGGAATCATCATCACTGCCGTGGCGTTGTTTGACAAAACTTCGGTGAGTAAGAGCGTGAGCAAAAAAACCAGCCAAAGCATCACGAGCGGAAGCATTTCGGGTGATACCATTTGCTCGGCAAAATTCACCAAGCCCTTGGCCAACCATTCGGCGGTGCCCGTGTTCTGCATCGCCATGCCAAGACCCAACAAACCATACAGCATCAACAGAACCTGCCAATCGATGCTGGCATGCGCCTCGCGCGGCGACATGACCTTCATCCACAACAGGAACAAGGCACCGACCATGGCTGCGTAATGAATAGGAATGCGCGGAATCCACGGATAAATCCTTCCAAGCACATCGCTCAGCGTGGCTACCATCACCACACCAAACAAAGCCCCTGCGGATAGCAGCATGTGCGAGCGCTTGTGATGACGCTCAAACACTGGGGCATG
>JBMTCI010000231.1:0-2611 GCA_049430745.1 Luteolibacter sp.
CAGAGCACCGAGCTCGATGTGCCGTGGAATGTGATCGTGCACGATGATCCGGTGAATCTCATGGGCTATGTGACCATGGTGTTGATGAAAATTTTTGGCTACGACGAGAAGCGTGCCTCGAAGCTCATGCTCGAGGTTCATCGTGCGGGACGATCGGTGGTGTGGTCCGGCCAGCGCGAGCGCGCCGAGATGCACACGCAACAACTTCAGGCGCATCAGTTGAAAGCGTCGATCGAGAAATCGGCATGAAAATTTCGCCAACCATCATGGGTGGTCTCCGTGTCGATATGGAGGAGGCGGCCGATTGGCAATTGCTGGATATGATCATGCTCGACGCGAGGTCATGCGATCGCGGGCTTGCGGAGAGGCTTGCCGATGCCATTGACGATCAGGAAACAGCCGCCGATTGGAGCGAGTGGGTGGTGCCGGAGCTTGAGCAGGGATTCAACGCCGAGCTGGCATTTGTAAAAAAAGTCATCGAAGCCGCGCGCCGTGAGACTGGCGGTGAAGTCGGGCCGATTTGGATCAACCCAGACGATGCTCAACGTTGGTACGGCTCTCTCAATCAGGCCCGTTTGGCCCTTGAGGCCCTTTACCAATTTGGCCCGAGCGATGCCGTCGATCTCGAATCGCTTCCCATCGAAAAACGAGGGGCCTTCATGCGCTCGCAATTCTACTGCGCCCTGCAAAGTGCCCTCCTTGACCATGTGATGCGTTGAGCGCGGCTTGTGGCAGAAAATTTTCGTCGCTCCGCTGTTTTTGAGCATTGCCGTATTATCAGGAAATGTTTAGGAACCGGGGAAGAAAACCCCGAATCGCGCGGATCGGGATTTTCGCCGTTTTTTACGCATTTTTCCTGTGTCCAAGTCCCTCAAAGTCCTGATCGCCTGCGGTGGCACGGGTGGCCATTTGTTTCCCGGCATTGCCGTGGCTGAGGCCTTGCGCGCGCGTGGGCATGAGGCGCGGCTTTTGATTTCCCAGAAAAAGGTCGATGCCGAGGCCTCGGCCAAGTACCCGCACTTGAATTTCGAGAGCGTGCCGGCGGTGGCCAAGCCCGCGACTTTCTCGCCGCGGATGCTGCCGTTTTTGTGGAAACTTTGGGGTTCGATTCGCCGCTGTCGCGGGATATTACGCGACTTCGGGGCTGACGCAGTCCTAGGCATGGGCGGCTTCACCTCGTTGCCGCCGGTGTATGCCGGACACAAGCTCGGCCTCAAAACTTTCGTGCACGATTCCAACGCGCGCCCAGGCCGAGCCAATGTCCTGACCAGCCGTTTTTGTACGCAGGTGTTTCTTGGTCTCGATGCGGCCAAAAATTTCTTCGGTGACCGCGCCACCGTGCTCACCGGCACACCCGTGCGACCTGAGATCAAGTCGCGTCCCACGCGTGCAGAGGCCGCGGCGCTCTTTGGTTTGGATCCACAAAAAACGACGATCCTCGTGACCGGTGGCAGCCAAGGCGCGCGGCGCTTGAATGAGCTCTGCGCAGGTGCAGCGGCAAAGTTTCCTGATGGCATCCAGTTCCTTCACATCGCCGGCGCGCTGGATTTCGATCGTGTTTCGAAAATTGTCGGATCGCGCGCGAATCACCGGGTACTGGGCTTTTGTGATCAAATGCCCGCTGCCTACGCCGTGGCCGATCTTATCATTTCTCGTTCGGGGGCATCGAGCCTGACCGAGATTTCCGTCGTGGGTCTGCCTTCCATCCTCGTGCCGTATCCCTACGCGGCTGACGATCATCAGACGCGCAATGCCGAGGTCTTCGAGCGCGCGGGCGCAGCAAAACTCGTGCAAGAGCGCGATATTGACGAAGGAAAACTCGCCGCGCTCGCACTTTCGATTTTGAATGACCCCGCCACCTCCGAGCGCATGACCACCGCCGCGCGATCGCTTGCCATTTCCGATGCCGCCGAAAGGGTTTGCACTGCGATCGAGGCTACATTTTCAAATTCATGAAAGAACTGAGTCAGCGCCTGATGGATCCCAAGATGCCGCTGCGCGTGCACCTGATCGGTGTCGCGGGCTCGGGCATGAGCGGGTTGGCGCTCTTGCTCATGGGCATGGGTCATCGCGTGAGCGGATCCGATCGTGTGACCACCGCGGAAACCGAGCGCATGCAGCGCGAGGGTTTGATGTTTTCGTCACCGCACACGGCAGAGGCGGTGAAGGATGCGGACATCGTCGTTTATTCCTCGGCGATTCGGCCTGACAATCCATCGTATGCCGCCGCAAGTGCCGCGGGCATTCCCTTGTTTCGTCGTGCTGAATGCCTTGCAGCAATTTTGCACACGCGTAAGGGGGTCCTAGTTTCAGGCACTCATGGCAAGACGACCACTTCATCGATGACCGCACATGTCCTGCGCGAAGCGGGTCTGCAGCCGAGTCACTATGTAGGCGCGGAAATTCCGATTCTTGGTACCAATGCCAAGTGGTCGCAGGATGGCGAGTACATGGTCGCCGAGGGCGATGAAAGCGATGGCACGCTCGCAATCTATCGACCCGAGCATGCGGTGATTCTCAACATCGAGGCCGAGCATTTGGATTTCTATCGCGACCTCGATCACATCCGCGAGGTGTTCACAAAAATGTCGGATCAAACCCGCGGATCCCT
>JBMTCI010000232.1:0-2592 GCA_049430745.1 Luteolibacter sp.
GGAAATGATTTACGAGGAATTCAAGGACCGCGCCGGTGACATCGTCTCGGGCACCGTCCGCCGCTTCGAACGCAACGACGTGATGATCGACCTCGGCAAGTTTGAGGGCATCATGCCGAACCGCGAGCGCGTCCAAGGCGAAGATTACAACATCGGCGACCGCATCCGCTGCTATGTCCTTGCCGTCGAAAACGAAGGCCGCGGCCCGGAAATCATCCTCTCGCGCAGCCACCCGAATTTCGTCCGTCGCCTCTTCGAAGCCGAGGTCAACGAGATCTCCGACCGCACGGTCGAAATCCGCGGCATCGCCCGCGAAGCTGGATTCCGCACCAAAGTCGCCGTCTGGAGCAGTGACCCGAAGGTGGATCCTGTCGGTGCCTGCGTCGGCATGCGCGGTGCTCGCGTCAAAAACATCGTCCGTGAGCTCAACAACGAAAAGGTCGACATCATCCGCTGGAGTGAGGACCCGAAGGAATTCGTCCGCGAAGCACTCAAGCCCGCCGAACTCCGCTCGATCACGGTCGACGAGGAAAACAAAATCGTCCATGTCACGGTCGACGAAATCGACCTCAGCAAGGCGATCGGCCGCAAGGGCCAAAACGCCCGCCTTTCATCGCGCCTCATGGGATGGGATGTGCAGGTCCGCCGCGACGAATCGAAGGAGGAGCAATTCAAGGAAAAGATCGGCGGCGCCGCCCACACGCTCGCCGAGCAACTCGAAATCACCGACGAACTTGCCAACAAGCTCACGCTCGCTGGTGGATTCAACCCCGAGATGATTGTCGACATGCCCTCAGAGTACATTGCCTCCGCGCTCGAGATCACTCCCGAGGCCGCCGATGCGATTCTTGCCCGCGCGCAAGCTCTTGTCTCCGGCGGAGAAGCCGTTGCCAGCAACGACTGATCCCCACCCGTCCACCCACCATTGCCCAGATAGAAACGCCGGATGCCCAAAAAAAGCGACAGCTCACCACCCGATAAGGAAAAGGTGCTCGATCTCATCGAGACTCCCAAAAAGCCATCGCGCCGTGAGCGCCAGCGCCAGGAAGCTGAAGCCAAAACCCCGGGACCCAGCAAACTCGATCAGGCCAAGCGCAACGCCCTCGACCTCTTTGCCGAGGAGGCCAAGCCAAAAGTTCGCAAAGCCGCTGCAAAACCGAAAGCGGTGCTCGGATCAATTTCCAAGGTCCTCGAAAAGGAGGATCCGTCGATGGTCAAGATCCCAGCACCCGCAGTTGAAGCCGCCCCTGCACCTTCTGTGGATGCGGCCGATGCCAACGACTCGGGTGATCCGAAATTGATCATCATCAAGCCGCCCATTCTGGTTCCTGAACTCGCCTCACGCCTCGGCCTGAAGCCGTTCAACATCATGGCCGACCTGATCAAGCTCGGCGTCTTTCCCGCGCCGAATCAGCCGATCGAACCCGAAACGGCCGCCAAAATTTGCGAAATCCACGGCTTCACTTTCGAACGCGAAAAACGCGACAAGGAAAAAGGTTTCCACAAAGTTGAGGAGGTCATCACCGAACCCGAAATCCCAGCCGAGGAACCGGAAGACCAACTCAAACCGCGCCCGCCGATTGTCACGATCATGGGCCATGTCGACCACGGCAAAACTTCGATCCTCGACTATTTCCGCAAAACGAAAATCACCGCCGGCGAAGCCGGTGGCATCACCCAGCACATCGGCGCTTACCAAGTGATCCACAACGATCACGAAATCACTTTCCTCGACACACCGGGCCACGCGATTTTCTCCGACATGCGCGCCCGCGGCGCCGACATCACCGACATCGTGGTCCTGGTCGTCGCAGCCAACGACGGCATCATGCCGCAAACCCTCGAGGCCATCGAGCACGCGAAGAAAGCCAAGAAGACAATCATTGTCGCGATCAACAAATGCGACCTCCCATCAGCGAATGTCGAACGCGTAAAATCGCAACTCGCCGAGCACGGACTTCAAACGACCGACTTTGGTGGCGATACGGAATTTGCCGCTGTTTCCGCGCTCAATGGTCAAGGCATGGGCGACCTGCTCGACCTGATCAGCCTCCAGGCCGAAGTTCTCGAACTCAAAGCCAACCCGAAAGCCACCGCCCGCGCCGCCGTCATCGAGGCCCGCGTCGTCCCAGGCCGCGGCACCACTGCCACGGTCATCGTCGAGTCGGGCACACTCAAGGTCGGCACCCCTTTCATCTGCGGCCCTTACGCCGGCAAGGTTCGCACACTCATCAATGACCGCGGCGCCAATGTAAAATCCGCTCACCCGGGCATGCCTGTCGAAGTGATCGGTTTCGAGGAACTGCCGAATGTTGGCGATCACCTCACGGAAATGAAATCGGAGCGCGAGGCAAAAACTCTCGCCGCCGACCGTCAGGAGCAACTGCGCCTCGCACGACTCAAACCACAACACCGCAACCGACTCGAAGACCTTTACTCGATGGTCAAGGATGGTGGCGGCAAGGCCATGCTCAAGCTGATCCTCAAATGCGATGTGCAAGGATCGGTCGAAGCGATCAAAAAGGCCGTGCTCGCCATCGAGTCGGAAAAAGTCGAGTGCTCGTTCATCACGGCTGCCGCTGGTCCGATCAC
>JBMTCI010000233.1:0-2583 GCA_049430745.1 Luteolibacter sp.
CTGTTGATCGCACCGAAAGCCTCGCCTTTGCAATGGACCTCACGCCCTTGGTGCGCGACGATTCTCTCGATGTCGCTGCGTATGTTGATGGATTCATCGAGCGCTTTCGCGTCGATGTTCTAACCAAAATTCAAAAACGGCTGGGCTGCTGAATCATCGCACGCATGCACGCTGCATCCTCAAAGTTCATATCGAACCAAGTATCATGGTAAACCCATCTGTCGCGCACGCTCCTAATGATCTGCGAGAGATTCTCGCGCGCTTCTCGCTGCCCGGCAGTTTGCTTTATGCCGAGCGTTTTGGCAGCGGTCACATCAACGACACTTATGTTGCGAGCTATGATCAGGCTGGAACCCGTGGGCGATACATCCTGCAGCGGGTGAATCATGAGGTGTTCAAAAATGTGCCCGAGTTGATGGAAAACATCAGCCGCGTCACTGCGCACATCGAATCAAAAATCCCCGCAAACGAAATCCGCCGCGTGCCGTCTTTGCATCTCACCGTTGATGGCTTGCCGTTTCATCAAACCCCTCAGGGTGATTTCTGGCGCGTTTATCGCTATGTCGAGGGCGCGCGAACTTATGATGCAGTCGAAGATCCACGTCAGGCATACGAAGCTGCGCGCATGTTCGGTCAGTTCCAGCAATTGCTGGCGGATTTGCCGGGTGGGCGCTTGCATGAAACGATTCCACATTTTCACGACACGCCGCGACGACTTCAGGACCTTCGTCGGGCGGCAGAGGAGGATGTGGCGGGTCGCAGGCAAGAAGTGATGGCCGAATTGGATTTTGCGTTCATGCGCGAAGGGGAGGTTTCTCGATTGCTTGATCTCGTGGCTCAGGGCGAGATCCCCGAGCGGGTGACCCACAATGACACCAAGCTGAGCAATGTGATGCTCGACGAACAAACACGCGAGGGCGTCTGCGTGATCGACCTCGACACCGTGATGCCGGGGCTTTCACTTTACGATTTCGGCGATCTTGTGCGCTTCGCCGCCAACACCGCGGCCGAGGATGAGACCGATCTGGCGAAGATTGATGTTTCGCTGACGATCTTTGAGGCGATCGTCCAAGGTTATGTCGCCGGTGCCGGAAACATCCTCACCGATGCCGAGTGGGACCATCTCGTGTTCGCCGCCAAGCTGATGACCTACGAGGTCGGCATCCGTTTCCTCACTGACTATCTTGAGGGTGACATGTACTTCAAGACCCAGCGCCCGAGACACAACCTCGAGCGCGCGCGCAACCAGCTGCGATTGGTCGACCGCATCGAGGCCGCCGACGGGCCCCTGCAGGCGATTGTCCGCCGGTGCCGCGCTGCCCGCTGAGGGTGCGGCTGGTGGCGGGGGCGGCCTGTTTTTGGCCAATCGGTTCGAAAAATGAGGCCTAAAAGACGGTATTTTCCGCATTCTTCTTGACATCATTTACCCGGAGACCTAGAAAGTCCGTCCCCACCCATTTGACCCTCATGGCCAACGCTCAAGTCATTCTCAAAGAAAAAATCGCAGGTCTCGGTGCCGAAGCGGATGTCGTCAAAGTTCGCGCCGGCTACGCCCGCAACTTCCTGATTCCCCAAGGCAAGGCCTACGAGGCAACCCGCTCGAACCTCCGCCATGTCGAGGCCCTCAAGGCCGCTCGCGCCCGCCGCGAAGCCGAAGAGGTTGCGGCTCTCCAAGAGATCGCCAACAAGATTTCCAAACTCACTCCGAAGTTCACCCTGTCCACCGGTCAGGGCGGCAAGGCTTTCGGTTCGGTGACCAGCATCGACATCCACAAGGAGCTCGAAGCCAACGGCATCGTGATCGACCGCCACGCCATCGACCTCGAAAAGCCGATCAAGAAGTCCGGCAAGAGCGATGTGAACATTCGTCTCCACCCGCAGGTGGCCGTCATCCTCACCATCGCGGTCGAGGCTGGCGAAGAGACTGAGGAAAGCTGATTTTCGTTGGTGTTCGTGTTTCATGCAAAAACCCCCGACTCGGTCTGAGTCGGGGGTATTTTTTTTGGCGTGGATGAGCGAAGGACTTTGCTTCACACTGATGCTTCAAATCAACTCCGCAGCGATGGGGTCGACGAGGGCACGGCCACGGCCGATGAGGCTGAGTGTGTCATCTTTGATGCGCGCCAGGCCTTCCGCGGCGAGTGTCGCGGCGCGGTTTTGTGCGGCGGCATCGAGCAGGCTCATTGGAATGCCCATGCTCGTGCGCAGGCCGAGCGCGATGCGTTCGATGCGGCGCGACTCGGGGTCGATGTTTTCCGCTTCATTGAGCGCGTGACCAACCGCGTTGACCTGTTGGATGTATCGAGCGGTGTCGGCGATGTTTTTTGAACGGGTGGAACCGATGGTGGTGACCGCCGAGGGCCCTAGGCCCAGATAATCTTCGCCCTCCCAGTAGCCAAGGTTGTGCGATGACTTATGACCTGCACGGGCGTAGTTGGAAGTTTCGTAATGATCGAATCCAGCACTCGTGAGCATTTCATGAGCGAGGTGAAAGTATTCCGCATCGATGTCTTCATTCTCACGCATTTCGCCGCGTTGCAGTGATTCGAAAAATGCCGTGTCTTCTTCGTAGGTGAGGTTGTA
>JBMTCI010000234.1:0-2573 GCA_049430745.1 Luteolibacter sp.
GAAATTGCCCTCGCTTTTTCATTTTATGGGTTGCCAAGCCCAACCTTCCGACACTAAGCATCTCCAACTCCAACACCAACCACACCACCATGTCAGACAAAAGCATCGAAGACCGTGTAAAGGACATCATCGTCGACCAACTTGGCGTCAACGCCGATCAAGTCACCCCAGAGGCCAAATTCGTTGAAGACCTCGGAGCTGATTCGCTCGACACCGTTGAGCTGGTGATGGCCTTTGAAGAGGAATTCGATATCGAAGTGCCCGACGAAGAAGCCGAAAAGCTTCAGGCCGTTTCCGATGTCATCAACTACATCAACAGCCAGCAGGGCTGATCCACCACTTGTGATCATTTCCAAGGGCGGGCTCCTTCGCGGTGTCCGCCCTTGTTGTTTTCGTTGAAAATACACCAAGCAAGACGATCATTTCCGCACATGCATTCGCCGGACGACATTCAATACGCGCTGGAAACCACCCGGGTTCTGCGTGAGCCGGATCATCGGATCATGACCTTTGGTGAAACGCGTTTTGAGTTTCAGTTGATCAGCGAGTTGATGGACCGCATCGGCGAGGTGCGCATTCGCACTGGGGAGGTTGAGGCGCAGCGTCCGCGGATTTTGAAGCCAGAGGCCTTGCGTGAGATTCAGCTTGAGGGTTTTGACTCAACGGCTCGCGAGCGTTTTGACGAAATGGTCGAAAAGTTCCGCGCACAGGGGAGGGATTTGGCGTTCCTGCAGTATGGATTCCATTTCCGTCGCAGTGCGGTGAACGAGGAAATCGTGCACGACCACATCGATGCGGTGCGCGAGCGCGTCATGGATGACATTCGACGCACGGGCAATCCATCGCGGGCGGTGATTGAGGGAGTCGATGATGCCTGGGAAGTTTCTATCCTGAAATTTTCTTTTGAAATGATTCAGCGATCGCATGAGATCAACGCATTCGATTTCAAGCGACGCGGATTGATTTGAAACCACTGGCCATGACGAGAGGCACCGCATTCAAAATTGCCGCGGCCGTGATCGTGACGGGCCTCGTGGCATTCAGCGGAGCGCTTGCCTATCATGCGTTCGTTGAGCCTCTGGGAGGGATGTTCGAGCGCTTTGTCCCCGTCAGGGAGCGAATGGCGGCCGAGCGTTCCTCGGAAAAACTGGCAGCGCTGGTTGCGGCCAAGGATGTGCCGGTAATTGATCCGGGTGATCAATTTTATGCCGAGGCGCAGAATTTGTTGACCGCGGGCAAGCGTGACGACGCACGCGAAAAACTTGGGATCATCATTGCGAATCATCCGACATCGAATCGGGCTGATGCAGCGAGAATGTTGGTGGGCGAAATGAATTTGGACGACTTGTTTTCGGTGGGTCGGCTTGAGGGAAAAGTTTTCCACTACATGCAGCGCAGCGAGTCATACGAGCAGGCTGCAGAGAAATGCCGAAGCAACATGGATTGTCTTCTGCATCTCAATCCATTGATCGATCTGCGCCGCACCAAGGAGGGGCAGCGGCTCTTGATGTTGCCCTTGGATTTTCACTTCGTTTTGGAGACCGACAGAAAGGTGCTCTCGGTATGGGATGGCGGAAAGTATCTCTGTGAGTTTGAGGTTTTGCAGTTGGTTGATGGGATTTCGCGTCGGCGCGGGGGTTATGTCATCGGCTCCAAGGTCGCGGATTACGGAGGACAAAAGCCACGAATTGGCACAACGGCGTACAGCTCGGCGACCAAGGCCATCTGGCTTGCGCGTCCGGCGCTGAAAATTCAGGGCTGGGATGGCGCTGGAGATCCACCCGAAGGTGCCGTCTTGATGGGGACCTCTGACATGGAGGAACTTTTCCTGCTGAGTCGCCCCGGCAACGAGGTCGAAATCCGCTGATATCGAGCTCCATCTCCTGTCTTGCATCGGCGGCGTCGAGTCGCGAAACTCCGCCCATGCAGCTCCTCGACTTCGAAAAGCCGGCGGCGGAACTTGAGCGTGAATTGGAAAAGCTTCGCTCCAAGTCGGCCTCACAGGACATCGATCTTTCGGCAGAAATTTCCACGATGGAGGCGAAGCTGGCTGAGACCCGCGCAAAAATTTACGAAAATCTAACACCGTGGCAGCGCGTGCAGATTGCGCGTCATACTTCTCGTCCTTTCATGCTGGATTACGTGTCGCACGCATTCACCGACTTTTGCGAGCTTCATGGCGATCGTCACATTGGCGACGACGCATCGATGCCGGGTGGTTTCGCGATGTTGGGTGACCGCCGTGTGGTGGTGATCGGTCATCAGAAGGGCCGGGACACCAAGGAAAACCTCAAACGCAACTTTGGCAGCGCCCATCCCGAGGGTTATCGCAAAGCTCTGCGACTGATGAAACTCGCGGAGAAATTCGGTCTTCCCGTGGTCGCGTTGATCGACACGCCAGGTGCGTTTCCCGGCATCGGTGCCGAGGAGCGCAACATCGCCGAGGCGATCGCTTTCAACTTGAAGGAAATGATGCTGCTCAAGGTGCCGATCGTGGCAGTGGTGCTCGGCGAGGGTGGATCGGGTGGCGCTTTGGGAATCGGTGTCGCGGATCGTGTGATCATGCTCGAGAA
>JBMTCI010000235.1:0-2570 GCA_049430745.1 Luteolibacter sp.
GCCACAGCCAGTTCGCAATCGTTGTGGGTGTGGATGCCGAATGGCACTTGAGGCAAACGCTCACGCACAGCTTCGCAAATTTTCTCGATCTCTTCCGGCAGTGTCCCGCCATTCGTATCGCACAGCACGAGGCATGCAGCACCACCCTCGGCAGCCGCCTCAAGTGTCGCTAAGGCATGCTCGGGCGAGTCCTTATAGCCGTCGAAGAAATGTTCGGCATCGTACATCACCTCGCGACCGTGCTTCACCAGATGCGCCACGGTGTCGCGGATCATCGCGCGGTTTTCTTCCACGGTCGTACGCAGCACCTCGGTCACATGGAGTTCCCAGCTCTTGCCGAAAATCGTCACCACCGGCGTGTCCGCTTCGAGCAACAGCGCGACCTGCGGATCCTCGCCGACAGCAGTGTTGGCGCGTCTCGTCGATCCAAATGCCGCCAACTTGGCATGCTTGAGCTTGAGTGATTTCGCCTCGCGGAAAAATTCCACATCCTTCGGGTTCGATCCCGGCCATCCGCCTTCGATGAAATCGACGCCAAATTCATCAAGCCGCTTGGCAATCCGCAGCTTGTCGAGAACAGACAATTGAAATCCTTCGCCCTGCGTGCCGTCACGCAGAGTGGTGTCGTAGAGGTATGCAGGTTTGGCGCTCATTGCCGGGGCGCGGGAATCTAAAGGCTCGCAACCAAATCGGCAAGAATGAACCAAACACCGAAAATTCGTGTTTTTAAGCCATCAAATGCCCATTCGTCGGCGCACATTCAGGCTAAACCGCCACCAAACTTGCTCCTACCTCTTCGAGTCGCGCTCCCGCATTTCACGCTGCAATCGCAGCATTTCGAGCGTCAAACGTGGCGCCCGCCACCTCAGCGCGATGATCACTCCCATCAAGCCACCGCCCAAATGACAGGCATGTCCGAGTTGAAAGACAGAGGCATAGCCATGGTCGACAAGCAAAGCGCCAATCGATGAAATGATCGGTATTCCGAGCGCGGGATCGGCCAGCGTCAGGACGAGCTCCCCCACCAAAATTCCGCGACCAAGATTTTTTGCGGAAACACCCAAGGGCAAAACCCTCGCGTCGGGAGACAATGTGGCGAGGCACAAAAGTAGTGCCATCACCCCACCGGAAATGCCGACGAGCAGCCCATGACCCAACAGCAAATGCATGAGACCACCCGCAATCATGCCCAAGCAAGTCACCCCCAACATCGCCCGCCAACCGAGCATTCTTTCCATCCGCGTGCCCAGCAGCCAAATCAGCACCGCATTCACTGATAAGTGAGCCCACGAACCATGCAGCAACCCGTGCGAAAAAATTTGCCAGTAACGCCCATCGCTCATCCCTTCACGACTCAGGCCAAGGCATTCGTACCATGCGTCGCCGTTGCCTGAACCAACCTCGCCCTGAGTCCAGAGGTGCACCAACAACATTACGATCACGATGCCCCATGATGCAGGCATCTTTGCGCGCAGGCGCAAATCATCGGCAAGGTCGTCGAGCATTCCGCGCTGAAAAATCATGAGATCCAATTTCAGCGCGAAATCAAAACAACTCAATCCACCGCTCTCGCGCGTGGTTCACGAGCGACAGGATCTTCACCGCCCGCACAGGTCACAAAGGGACCGCCCTCAAGAGGCGCCACACCCGTGAAGGCGACATCCGGCATTTCCGAGGGACGCCCCGCGAGCGGGAAATCCTTGCGCAGCGGGAAAAACGGATAGCCCTCCCACATGAGGATGCGCTTGAGGTTCGGATGACCCGAAAAACGAATGCCCATCATGTCCCACACCTCGCGCTCGTGCCAATCCGCACCAGCCCAGATGCCAACCACCGAGGGAATTTCCTCATCCTCGCCGACTGGCACCTTCACCCGCAGATGCTTGGAGTCATTGATCGTCGCGAGCTCATAAACCACTTCAAAGCGTGGATGATCGCCGAAATGATCGATGCTCGAAATATCGAGCAAGAAATCATAACCCAGATCGCGATGGCATCGGCTCATGAAAGCCACCACCGAATCCAAGGCGACCGTCACGCTGTGCTCGCCGCGAAATTCATTCACCGCGAGAATTTTATCCGCGAACCACTCGCGCAATTGTCCGATATCTTGTGCCGCTGACATGTCGTGTGGGATGATCAGGAAATTTCTTCAATCAAGGCCTTCTTCTGAGCGACCGTGGATTCCTCGCCCTCGATCTTTTTCTGAAGTTTCATCAGGCCTTCGATCAAGGCCTCTGGCCGTGGCGGGCAACCCGAGACATAGACATCGACAGGGATGAGACGATCGATCCCCTGAAGCACCGCGTAGCTGCGATACATGCCGCCACTCGACGCGCAGGCACCCATCGCAAGGCACCACTTCGGCTCGGGCATCTGATCCCAGATGCGCTTGACCGCCAGAGCCATCTTGTAAGTCACCGTGCCGGAAACGATGAGCACATCACTCTGACGCGGAGAAAAGCGCATGACCTCCATCCCAAAGCGTGAGATGTCGAAGCGGCTCGAAGCGGTCGCCATCAGCTCGATCGCGCAGCAAGCCAAGCCCATCGGCATCGGCCACAGCGAGT